>NZ_JAKGTF010000008.1:207662-226525 GCF_022324735.1 Clostridium sp. YIM B02551
GCGGGGTGGAGCAGTTGGTAGCTCGTCGGGCTCATAACCCGAAGGTCGTAGGTTCAAGTCCTGCCCCCGCAACCAAAAAAATTAGGCGGGATAGCTCAGTTGGCTAGAGCATTCGGTTCATACCCGAAGGGTCGCAGGTTCGAATCCTGTTCCCGCTACCAAATAATATAACATGCTGGAGTGGCGGAACTGGCAGACGCACAGGACTTAAAATCCTGCGGTGCTTAAACACCGTACCGGTTCGATTCCGGTCTCCAGCACCAAGAAAAGTCTACAATTTTAATTGTAGGCTTTTTTGTTATGTAAAATAATAAGAGAGGAAACATGTCTATTGGACTTAAGAAAAAGATAGAAAATTGAGTATTCCAAAAATTGTTTTCTATAAAGTTTCAAAGAGTAGAATAACATGACAAAATATTATCTTAGCAAAATCTAATGATATATACCTCTAAGCTTAACTATTGCAATAGAATATTAAAGGTGCTAGGAAAAATAATAGAATGAGTTCTATGCTGAGGAATACACAATTTTTATGAATTATATATAATTTTGTCCAACGAAAAAAATTATTCGAAACAAAGAATGACATATAATTTGAAAAGCTGCTGATATAATAATATTACATTTATTGGTAATTGGAGGTATAAAAATGCAGTATGGGTTAGAGGTAGAAACATATAAAAGAATAGGTAAAAGAAAAAAAGAGAATAAGGAAACCATGTACTATTCGCCAGTTAAATTGGCTGTAATATTTTCAGTAGGACTGTTGGTTAGTAGAGTTATGATAAATTTAAATATATCCAAAGTAGACTACATAGCACCTTTTGGAGTGGCATATCTTTTATCCTTTTTAGGGGAGAGGGATAGAGTATATAAAATAGTAGCATCCATTGGAACGTTAGTCGGATACTTAACTATTATTAGTAAAGTTAATGATGGAAATATGTATATAATAACTATTTGTATATTAACAGTAGGATCTATAATTCCTATAAAGATAGACAAGAAGGTTAATAATATAAAAAACATTATTTTCCTATATGGCTTAATTCTTGTATATAAATATGTACTACAGGGATATGAAGTTCTTTTTTCAATAATATTATCATTTTCTCTAACTATGGTAATGGCATCGGTAAGCTATATTATTAAATACTCATTGGAATGTATAGAGGAATTTAATACAGAACATTTATTTTCAAAAGAAGAAATAATAAGCATAATAATTTTACTTGCATTAACTATAACTGGAATTGGACAACTTACTTTACTTAATGTTAGTTTACGTAATGTTATAGGATTGCTAGTAGTCGTTTTAATATCTTATATTTCAGAAGGAACCTTAGGTGCAACTACTGGAATAGCATTAGGAGCGATTATTGGAATAACTACAGGAAATATGCCCTTTTATGTGTGTCTATATGGAATATGTGGTTTAACAATTGGTATATTTAAAGATATGGGAAAAATCTTTTCAATAGCTGCTTTCTTAATAATATATATGATGCTCAATATGTATTCACAAGATCTTACAATGTACAGTGGAATTGAGGGAGTATTATCAGCATTGATATTTAGTATAGTTCCTAGAAGAATCTTCAATAAGTTAAGCCTGGAATTTGATTCGGAAAAAAAAGAAGATAAAAATGCACAAGTTCATTTTATGAAGATTAAAGAGGAGTTTGGTAAAAGATTAAAAGATTTTACTCAGCTTCTTGACAATATGTCTACTACTCTACAGAGTTTTGATGATAATGATAGATTGCTGTTAAAAAACACAAGTTCAGCATTGATAGAAAACCTAGGGGATAGAGTATGCTCTAGTTGTGATATGAAGTATATGTGTTGGAAAAGAGAATTATATAGTACTTATGTAAGCTTTTCTGAATTGATTAAATCAGCTGAAGAAGGGAAAATAAAATTCCCTGCTAATTTAGAAAAAAAATGTGTTAAAAAGAATAGGCTAATAAAAAGTACAGAAGAAATAGTTGAAAATCATGTACTGAATTCTATGTGGAAAAAGAGATTGGCCGAGGGAAGAAGAATGCTCGCTGGGCATATAGGTAATATGGCAAATACAGTAGAAGATATATTAGTGAATTTAGATAAAGATATAGAATTAAGTAGTGAGCTTGAGAGAAATGTGAAGAAAATGCTTAGGAAGAATAATATAAAATTCTATGATGTATTTTGTTATGAGGATAAAAATTGTAGGGTTAATATTAAGCTTACTATGGATAACTGTAAAGGAAGTAAAACTTGTATTAAGGATGTTATACCATTAATCAATGATATTATAGGAAAACCAATGAGTGTTGGGGGAGAAGGATGTCACATTAATCCTAGTAATAATCAGTGTACTGTACTCATTGAAGAGATGCCTAAATATTATGTTGAAAGTCATGTGGCATTATCATGCAAGGAAGGTGAAAAATATACTGGAGATAGTTATTCTTTTGGAAACACAAAAGATGGAGGCTATATGACGATCGTTAGTGATGGTATGGGATCAGGGCCTAGTGCAGGAACTGAATCGAAAGCTACAGTAGAATTGATAGAAAAGTTTACTTCTGCAGGATTTAAAAACACAACTGCCATTAATGCAGTGAATTCTATAATGAATATGAAGTTTGCAGAGGATGAAAAATTTGCTACCTTAGATATGAATACAATAGATTTATATACAGGGGAAGTAGAATTTATTAAGATTGGAGCTGTAGCAAGTTTTATAAAGAGTAACAATAAGGTTGAAGAAATAAATTCAAAGACATTGCCTTTTGGAGTTTTAGATAAACCAGATATAGAAATGGTAAATAGAAAACTTAAGAATGGAGATATATTACTCACCTTAAGTGATGGAATTCTAGAAATTAGTAAAAATGAAACTGGAAATACTGGGTGGATAGTTAATTATTTAAGAGAAACTAAGATAACAAATCCAAAGGAGATGGCACAAGATATACTTGAGAAAGCCAAAGAACTTTCTGGAGGTAAGTGTAAAGATGATATGACTATCGTGGCTTCAAAGGTATATGCATGTTATTAGAATTTAATATAATTTTAAAAGACTTGGTTTTAACCAGGTCTTTTATTTGGAATTTATAATTGAATAGTGATAATAAATGGTATAATATAAAATGAATTTGTTTTAAAGGTGTGAAAATAATATGAAAGAAAAAGTAACTAATTATATATATGAGAATAAATTAATAAACCCAGGAGATAAGATATTAGTAGCTCTTTCGGGAGGACCAGATTCTGTATGTCTGATAAATCTTCTTATAGAAATGAGAGATGAGTTCAATATTAGTATTGGAGCAGCACACATAAATCATATGCTAAGAGGGGATGAGGCAGAGGCAGATGAGGAATATGTTAGAAAAATATGTGAACTAAATAATATACCATGTTATGTTAAGAGAGTAGATATAAATAAGGTTTCTAAGGAAAAAGGAATAAGTTCTGAAATGGCAGGAAGAGAAGAACGTTATAATTTTTTTGATGAAATAAGAAAGAGATACTTATATGATAAAGTTGCACTAGCACATAATGCTAATGATCAGGCTGAAACTGTATTGATGAGATTAATGAGAGGAAGCGGATTAGAGGGGTTAACAGGTATAAAAGCTAAAAGAGATGAAATATACATAAGGCCTATATTAAGTTGTGATAGAAGTGAAATAGAAAATTATTGCATCGAAAAAGGACTAAATCCAAGAATAGATAAAACTAATTTAGAAAATATTTATTCAAGAAATAAAGTTAGACTTGAATTAATTCCATATATAAGAGAAAATTTTAATACAGATATAGTAAATACATTAAACAGAATAGCTCTTTTATTAGAAAAAGATAGTGAATTTATTCAATATTATGTAGAGGAAGCAATAGAAAAATATTGTGTATTTAATGAAAAACTTATAATTAAAAGTGGTCTATTCGAATTAAAAGAAGCAATTTTAACTAGAGTTATTAAAAATTCTATAATGAGGTTTTCTCAAAAATATTATAATATAGAAATGAAACATATTTATGATATTGTATCTCTTCAAACGAATAAAAGTGGAAGTAGAATATCACTTCCAAATGAGCTTGAAGCCTCAAATTCCTATGGGAATATAGAAATAAGATTTACTAATAATGACGAAAAAGAAAATATAAAAGAAAATAATATATTAATAAATAAAGAAAATGTATATAATTATTTAGTAGAGTTCTATAATTATAATATAGAATTTAGTGTTTTAAAAAAAGATGAAAAGTTAAATTTTTCTAAAGACGCTTTAATTAAATATTTTGATTATGATAAGATAGTTAGTAGTATAGAAGTAAGAAGAAGAAAAGATGGAGATGCTATAAAACCTTATGGAATGAAGGGGAAGAAAAAACTTAAAGATTTATTTATGGATCTGAAAATTCCAAGGGAAGATAGAGATGAAATTCCTTTAGTATGTTTTAATAATGAAATAGCTTGGATTGTTGGTATTAGAACTTCAGAGGATTTTAAAATAACTAAAAATACAAAAAATATATTAAGGATTAAGTTTTCTAGAAAGGAATAAAGAGAATGATAAATGATATTAAAGAGATTTTATTCGATGAGGAAACAATAAAAGCTAAAATTGTGGAATTAGCGAATTTGATAAGTGAGGATTACAAAGGGAAAAATCTCGTGATTGTTGGGGTTTTAAAGGGATCTGTAATTTTTGCGGCAGAACTAATTAAGAACATTAAAGTTCCATGCGAGATTGACTTTATGGCAGTTTCTTCATATGGAAACTCTACTGAAACCTCAGGGGTAGTAAGGATATTAAAGGACTTAGATCATGGAATTGAGGGAAAAGATATTTTAATAGTAGAAGATATAGTAGACAGTGGAATAACATTGAACTATTTAGGGAAATACTTACAAGGTAGGGGAGCTAAGAGTATTAACATAGTTACCTTACTAAATAAGTCAGCAAGGAGAAAAACAGATGTTGATGTAAAATATCAAGGATTTGATGTTCCAGATGAATTTATTGTTGGCTATGGAATAGATTATGCAGAAAAATACAGGAATTTACCTTTTATAGGAATATTAAAACCTGAGGTTTATGAAAAATAGAATAAAATCTTATTGTTGTTAGATAAATTTATATATGATAAAATTTTATAATAACTAGAAAGAGAGGGGGGCCTTAAATGAAAAAATTTTCAAGCGCAACGGCCTGGATTATAATATCTGTTATGGTTATGTTTATAGCTTTTACTATTTGGGAAAGCGGTAAAACTAAGGACATATTATCATACAGTCAATTTAAACAACATTACCAAAACAATGAAGTGAAATCAATACGTGTAAATCAGGATAATATAACTATAGAGGGTACTTTGAATGATGGAAAGGTATTTAATGCTTATGTACCTTTAGAAACATTAAATACTTTAATTGCAGCAAGTCCAAAGGATTCAGTTGATTTATCTTTTGATGCACCTAAAAGCACAAAAGAATGGTTAAATTTAATTCCTACCGTATTGCTGATAGTTGTGTTCTTAATTTTCTTATTTATTTTTATGCAACAATCTCAAAGCGGTGGTGGAAATCGTGGAGTAATGAATTTTGGTAGAAGTAGGGCCAAAATGGCAACGCCTGATAAGAAGAAGGTTTCATTTAAAGATGTAGCAGGTGCAGATGAGGAGAAAGAGGAACTGGCAGAGATTGTAGATTTCTTAAAGGATCCTAAGAAGTATACAGATATGGGAGCAAGAATTCCTAAGGGTGTCTTATTAGTTGGGCCTCCAGGAACAGGTAAAACTCTTCTTGCAAAAGCCATAGCAGGAGAAGCTGGAGTACCATTCCTTAGTATTTCAGGTTCAGATTTCGTAGAAATGTTTGTTGGAGTTGGTGCTTCAAGAGTAAGAGATCTTTTTGAGCAAGCTAAGAAGTTCCCATCATCAATTGTATTTATTGATGAAATAGATGCAGTTGGTAGACAAAGAGGCGCTGGCCTTGGTGGAGGACACGATGAAAGAGAACAAACATTAAATCAATTACTAGTTGAAATGGATGGATTTGGAGTAAATGAAGGAATAATTATGATAGCAGCTACTAATAGACCTGATATCTTAGATCCTGCATTACTTAGACCAGGAAGATTTGATAGACAAATCATGGTAGGAGCTCCTGATGTTAAAGGTAGAGAAGAAATTCTAAAGGTTCATACTAGACATAAGCCATTAGCAGAAGATGTAAATCTTGAAGTTTTAGCAAAAAGAACTCCAGGGTTCACAGGTGCAGATATAGAGAACCTTACTAATGAAGCTGCACTACTTTCTGTAAGAAAAACTAAAAATAGAATTGGAATGGAAGAAATGGAAGAGGCTATTACTAGAGTAATTGCTGGTCCAGAAAAGAAGAGTAGAGTTATAAGTGAGCACGATAAGAAACTTACAGCTTATCATGAAGCAGGTCATGCAGTTGTAGCTATGTTCTTAGAAAATTCGGATCCAGTTCATCAAATCAGTATTATACCTAGAGGTATGGCTGGTGGTTATACAATGCATCTTCCAAAGGAAGATAGATCATATACATCTAAGTCTAAACTTAAAGATGATATGGTAGGACTTCTAGGTGGAAGGGTTGCAGAAAAACTTGTTATTGGAGATATAAGTACTGGAGCAAAAAATGATATAGACAGAGCTTCTAATATAGCAAGGGCAATGGTTATGGAATACGGAATGAGTGAAGAAGTAGGTCCAATTAGCTATGGAACTGATCAGAATGAAGTTTTCTTAGGAAGAGATATCGGAAGATCAAGAAACTTTAGTGAAGATATTGGAGCTAAAATAGATAATGAGATCAAGGGATTGATTGATGATGCTTATAATAGTGCTCAAAAGATATTAACTGAAAATATAAATAAGCTTCATGCAGTAGCGCAAGCTTTACTTGAGAGAGAAAGACTTGAAGCTAATGAATTCCAAGAAGTATTTAATAATGCATAACAGAGTGAAAGCCGTATGAAATACGGCTTTCTTTTATATTTGTTCGTAATAACACGAAAATAAACAAAAAAATATTTAAAATTATCTTTATAAATGGTATAATAAACAAGGAAATTTTAAATACTTTAAATAAAAGAGGTGTCTCAGAATGAAAAGTGATATTGAAATTGCACAAGGTGCAAAAATGCAACCTATTGTTAATATAGCTGAAAAATTAGGGTTAAATGAAGATGATATAGAGTTATATGGTAAATACAAATGCAAAATTTCTTTAGATGTCATGGATAAAACATCAAAGAAAGATGGAAAATTAGTTTTGGTAACTGCAATAAATCCAACTCCTGCGGGAGAAGGGAAATCTACAGTAACTGTTGGATTAAGTCAAGCGTTATGTAGATTAAATAAAAATTCTGTAGTAGCTATGAGAGAACCTTCATTAGGTCCTGTATTTGGGGTTAAAGGGGGAGCAGCAGGTGGTGGATATGCTCAAGTTGTACCAATGGAAGATATAAACTTACATTTTACAGGTGATATGCATGCCATTACTACTGCTAATAACTTGCTTTCAGCGGCTATAGATAACCATATACATCAAGGAAATCAATTAAGAATCGATGCAAGAAGAATACTATTTAAAAGAGTAATGGATATGAATGATAGAGCATTAAGACAAGTAGTAGTTGGTATGGGTGGTAAACTTAATGGATTCTTAAGAGAAGATGGTTTTATGATTACAGTAGCATCTGAAATAATGGCAATATTATGTTTGGCTAAAGATTTAAAAGATTTAAAAGAAAGAATGGGTAATATATTAGTTGCTTATAATTTGGATGGGGAACCTGTCTATGCAAAAGATATTCAAGTGCAAGGTGCCATGGCTTTATTGATGAAAGATGCAATAAAACCAAATCTAGTTCAAACTTTAGAAAATACTCCAGCAATAATACATGGAGGACCTTTTGCAAATATAGCCCATGGATGCAATTCTATTATTGCAACAAAAATGGCATTGAAATTAGGAGATGTTGTAGTAACAGAAGCTGGATTTGGAGCAGATTTAGGAGCTGAGAAATTCTTTGATATAAAATGCAGATATGCAGGTCTTAATCCGGATTGTGTTGTATTAGTAGCTACAATTAGAGCGTTAAAACATCATGGAGGAGCTTCAAAAGCTGATTTAAGTACAGAAAATTTAGAATGTCTCTCAAAAGGATTAGATAATTTAGGGAAACATATTGAAAATGTTAATAAATATGGAGTTCCATTGGTAGTAGCTATTAATAGATTCCTTAGTGATACAGAAGAGGAAATTAAGTTAATAGAAAACTATTGTAAAGAGAAAAATGTAAAAGTGGCGCTATCAGATGTATGGGCAAAGGGTGGCGAAGGTGGAATTGAACTTGCAAATGAAGTTATCAATATTTTAGATAATGAAGTTTCGGATTTTAAAGTGTTATATAAAGTTGAAGACAAAGTAACAGATAAAATTACTAAGATAGCACAAGAAATATATGGTGCTAGAGGAGTGAATTTCACACCACAAGCAATTAATCAAATAAAAGAATTAGAAAGAATAAATTGTGATGAGTTACCAATATGTATGGCAAAAACTCAATATTCACTTTCAGATAATCCTAATCTTCTTGGCAGGGCTTCTAATTTCGATATTACAGTTAGAGAAGTCAGAGTTTCTAAGGGGGCAGGATTTATAGTAGTATTAACTGGTGATATTATGACTATGCCAGGATTGCCTAAAGTACCTGCAGCGAATAGAATGGATATATTAGATGATGGGGAAATAGTAGGATTATTTTAGATATTAATATTTTAAAATATAGCTGGTAAAAAATATGAAAAGAAAGTTGTTAATAATTAACAACTTTCTTTTTGTTAATATCTTGACAAATGATAATTAATTGCTAAAATTAAATTGTTAAATTTACAGTATAAAATTCAATTTTTATGATTTATTAAAATGGAGAGGCGGTTCTTTTGTAATAAATGATTTGAAGGAATCTTTTACCCTCCTTATTTTATTATTTTAGGTGGTGCAATATGATATTATTAATAGATGTTGGAAATACTAACATAGTTTTAGGGCTTAATGATGAAAATGGATTTAGTGCAAGTTGGAGAATATCAACAGATGCAAATAAAACATCTGATGAATATGGAATACAAGTTATTCAGCTATTTCATCAAAATGACATAAACCCAAGGGATGTTGAGGGAATAATAATTTCTTCAGTAGTTCCTAATATAATGTATTCTCTTGAACATATGATTAGAAAATGTTTTAATGTTGACCCAGTAATTGTAGGACCAGGTGTGAAAACTGGAATAAATATTAAATATGATAATCCAAAAGAGGTAGGTGCAGATAGGATCGTAAATGCTGTTGCAGCGCATGAAAAATTTAGAAGAAGTTCAATAATAATAGATTTTGGAACTGCAACAACATTCTGCGCATTAACTAAGAATGGAAACTATCTAGGAGGCAATATTGTACCAGGAATAAAAATATCATCTGAAGCACTTTTCCAAAGAGCAGCCAAATTACCTAGAGTTGAATTAGAAAAACCTAAGGGCGTTATTTGTAAAAATACTATATCCAGTATGCAAGCTGGCATAATATATTCATATGTTGGTGGAGTTGAGTATATAGTTAGAGCAATGAAAAAAGAAATGATGGCAGTTGGAGAAGATGAACCTATAGTAGTTGCAACAGGTGGACTTGCGAAACTTATTGCAGAAAGCACTGATGTAATTGATATTATAGAACCACAGCTTACATTAGAGGGACTAAAGATAATTTATGAAAAGAATAAGGAGTAGGATATAGTGAAAATAGGAAATCTAGAATTTGAAAATGCTATTTTCTTAGCTCCTATGGCAGGTGTTACAGACATTTCTTTTAGAGGGCTTTGCAAAGAGATGGGTTGCGAGTTAGTATATACAGAAATGATAAGTTCAAAGGCAATGTATTATGGTAGTGATAATACAATGAATTTACTTAGAACAGCTGATGAAGAGCGACCTGTAGCAGCACAAATTTTTGGGAATGATCCCAAAGTCATGGCTGAGGTAGTTGAGAAATACTTTAATGAAAGAGAAGATATATGCATTATAGATATAAATATGGGATGTCCAGCTCCTAAGATAGTAAAGAATGGTGAAGGGTCTGCATTGATGAAAGATCCAAAACTTGCATGGGAGATAGTGAGTTCTATAAAGAAAGTTTCAAAAAAACCTGTAACTGTAAAGTTTAGAAAAGGATTTAATGAAGATAATATAAATGCAGTAGAATTTGCTAAGTGGATGGAAGATGCAGGAGCTGATACAATAGCAGTTCATGGAAGAACACGAGAACAAATGTATGAAGGTAAGGCAGATTGGGACATAATAGCTAAGGTAAAGAATGCTGTTGGTATTCCAGTTATAGGGAATGGGGATATCTTTAAACCAGAAGATGCATTAGAGCTAAAAAGAGTTTCTAATTGTGATGGAATAATGATTGCAAGAGGAAGTATGGGGAATCCTTGGATATTTAAGCAGATTTCTCAGATATTAAAAGGTGAAGAAGTTACATATCCGACTCCATCAGAAAAGATAAAAATGTGTATGAGACATTATGAATTGGCATTTAAGTATGATGGAGAATATAAAGCTATTAGAGAAATGAGAAAGCATTCAGCTTGGTATATAAAAGGACTAAACAATTGTACTGATATTAAAAACAAAATAAACCTCCAAGAAAATATAAATGACGTTTTTGAAATTTTAAAAAGTTATATGATATATTTAGAATCTGAAGGTATTAATAATTAGCTGAGTGAATAATATACCATAAGAATAATATATGAGGTAAAGCTTAGTGAGAGATATTTTAGATATACGGGTAGCTGACGGAGAACCATATTTCAAAAATAACTCTGTAACAAAAATATTAGATAGTTTTAAAATAAAAAGAATTGCACAAATTAATTTAAGTGATTTTCACAGCAATATAGTTAGAGTAAGTATTCCACCAAATCTAAATTGGAGTTCTTACTCTAATAATGTAGTTAGGGCAATAGGTAGGAGAAAATGGGATTCCATCAGCGTAAAAGGAAATAGAAAATATGATTTTAATTATTTAGAGAATTTCCAAAGGGATGTTTTAGCCTATGGAATTATTGCATCTATAAAAATCATTCTTATGAATAATCATAAGAAGATAAGCAATTCAACTATAGGCATAGAGGATGGTGGGAATGTATCAAACTTGCCCATAATAAAGCAATGTGCCATGTATACAAATAGAATTCTTTTAATAACAAGAAATTATAAAGAAGCAAGTAAAATAAGGGAATATATAATAGCTAATTATGGGGTTTCACCAGAAATAGTTTTTACAGAGGATAAGACGGAGAATATTGATTTTATTGTTACAGAATATGATAAGGAATATAGCTCTTTAGGCGTTTGGTATTTAAATAATTACTATTTACCTAAAAATTATATTATGCATGCAATAAATGATGTGGAGTTTTATTTCCCTGAACTTAAGGAGGATATTCCGCCTGAATTGTTAGGAGTTTTATTAAAATCAAGCAAAGGGAATAATAAAACAGTAGAAGAAATACTAAATTGTAATAAGATAGAAATTAGTAAAATAAAACTTGGAAAAAAGGAAATAAAGGTATAGAATTATTGACAGTAAGTGTACTTAGTTTTATAATATGTTAAATAATCCTATAGTTAAAAATATATATTAAATTAATAATATACTGTATAAAATGAGCTATGTAGAAGGGGAGAAAGAAATGAGCGAGCAAAAAAAGGTAATTTTAACTTATGAAGGAGTTAAAAAACTAGAAGATGAACTTGAATTTTTAAAAACTGTTAAAAGAAAAGAAATTACTGAAAAAATAAAAGTAGCTTTAGGTTACGGTGATTTAAGCGAAAACTCAGAATACGATGAAGCTAAGAATGAGCAAGCATTCACTGAAGGAAGAATTCTTCAGTTAGAAAACATGCTTAAAAATGCAGTAGTTGTTGATGAGTCGGAAATTTCAACAGATTCAGTAACTGTAGGATCAGTTGTAAAAGTTAAAGATTTTGAGTTTGATGAAGAAGTTGAGTATATAATAGTTGGTTCAGCAGAAGCAGATCCAATGAACTATAAAATATCAAATGAGTCACCAGTTGGTGCTGCACTTTTAGGTAAAAAAGTAGGAGACTCAGTAGAAGTTATAGTGCCAGGTGGTACAAATAAATTCGAAGTTTTAGGAATTAGAAGAGAGTAACGGAGGTTTCACAATGTCAAATGAGGAAATGAACATTAACCAGTTAGAAGCTCAATTTAGTGAACAAGAGAGATTGAGAAGACAAAAACTTGAAGAATTAAAGGCTACAGGAAATGATCCTTTCGATGTTTATAAGGTTGTAGTAAGCCATTCTTCAAATGCAGTAAAAGAAGATTTTGAATCTTTAGAAGGAAAAAATGTAAAGGTTGCTGGAAGACTAATGTCTAAAAGAGGCCAAGGAAAAGTAATTTTTGCAGATATTCATGATAAAGAAGGAAAACTTCAATTATTTATAAAACTTGATGCTGTTGGAGAAGAAAATCTTAAATCCTTTAAGACTTTCGATTTAGGAGATTGGATTTCAGCAGAAGGAGAAGTTTTTAAAACTAAAGCAGGAGAAATATCTGTAAAGGTTAATGAATTCAAACTTATTTGTAAATCATTAAAACCTCTACCAGAAAAATGGCATGGCTTAAAAGATCCAGACTTAAGATATAGACAAAGAGAACTAGATTTAATAACTAATCAAGATGTTAGAGAAACTTTTATTAAGAGATCTAAGATAATATCTGGTATTAGACAATTTTTAGATAATAGAGGATACTTAGAAGTTGACACACCTATGCTATCACCAACAGCAGGAGGTGCAGCTGCTAGACCATTTATTACTCACCATAATACATTAGATATAGATATGTATTTAAGAATTGCAACAGAATTACACTTAAAAAGATGTATAGTTGGTGGATTCGAAAAAGTATATGATATGGGAAGAATCTTCAGAAATGAAGGAATGTCAGTAAAACATAACCCAGAATTCACTACAATTGAATTATATGAAGCATATGCTGATTATAATGATATGATGGAAATCACTGAAAATATGGTAGCATATGTTTGTGAAAAAGTTAATGGATCAACTAAGGTTTCATACCAGGGAACTGAAATAGATTTCAAACCACCTTGGAGAAGAATAACTATGGTTGATGCAGTTAAAGAATATGCTAATGTAGATTACAATGCTATTTCAAGCAATGAAGAAGCTCAAAAAATAGCAAAAGAAAGAAATCTAGAATTTAAGAAACCTTTATCAACTGTAACAAAAGGAGAAGTATTAAATGCTCTTTACGAAGAATACTGTGAAGAAAAAATGATACAACCTACTTTTGTAATAGATTATCCAGTTGAAATATCTCCTCTTACTAAAAAGAAAAGAGGAAATGAAGAATTCACTGAAAGATTTGAAGGATTTGTTTTTGGAAGAGAGGTATGTAATGCTTACTCTGAATTAAATGATCCTATCGTTCAAAGAGAAAGATTTGAACAACAAGAAAAGGAAAGAGATCTAGGAGATGATGAAGCATACATGATAGATGAAGAATTCATGAGTGCTTTAGAAACAGGTATGCCTCCAACAGGAGGATTAGGAATCGGTATTGATAGACTAATCATGTTCTTAACAGATTCAGCATCAATTAGAGACGTAATCTTATTCCCAACAATGAAGCCATTACAGTAAGTTTTAATAAATCGCCCAAAAGTGGGCGATTTTTTTTATGAAAAATTTTTGAGAAAACTATTGCATTTTATTGAAATCTTGATATAATAATATTTGTGATTGACGTTCCGCGATAGCTCAATGGTGGAGCACTCGGCTGTTAACCGATAGGTTGGAGGTTCGAGCCCTCTTCGCGGAGCCAATTTTATTTTTAGAAGATAATAATAGTAATGAGATTCAGCGTAAGCTGATTTTTTTTTACTCTTTAGGAATTTATAATATTGGTGTTTTGAATAGTTTGGATTTTGGTTGACAATATGTGAGGATTTGATTATATTATTAATATAAAATTTAATAGGCATGATGATAAAGAGGAGTAACTTTATGATTTATTTAGAGAGGTAGTGTTTGGTGAAAACTATCAAATCTTAAGGTGAAGGGCACTTTTGAATGCACGAAATGTTAAAGCAGGGCAATTGCCAAGAAGGGTGGAACCGCGGAAAGATATTTTCGTCCCTTTATGGTAATGGCTTTTTTTATTTTACTGAAAAATTATAAAGTACAAATTAAGTTAGGTTGGAGGTATTATTATGGCAGTAGAAAAGACAATGGATAAAATCGTTGCACTTGCAAAAAACAGAGGGTTTATATTTCCTGGCTCAGAGATTTATGGAGGCCTTGCAAATTCATGGGATTATGGCCCTTTAGGAGTAGAATTCAAAAACAATGTTAAAAAGGCATGGTGGAAAAAATTCGTTCAAGAAAGTCCATATAACGTTGGTGTTGATTGTGCAATACTTATGAATAGAGAAGTTTGGGTTGCATCAGGACATGTAGGAGGATTTTCTGATCCATTAATGGATTGTAAAGAATGTAAAACAAGATTTAGAGCAGATAAGATTGTTGAAGATCATATGACTGCAAATGGAGCAGAGGTTGCAACAGCAGATGGCTGGAGTAATGAAGAGCTTAAGAAGTATATAGATGACAATAACATAGTATGTCCTAAATGCGGAAAGAAGAATTATACTGAGATAAGAAAGTTTAATTTAATGTTCAAAACTTTCCAAGGCGTAACAGAGGATGCAAAGTCAGAAATATTCTTAAGACCTGAAACTGCTCAAGGAATATTTGTTAACTTTAAATCAGTTCAAAGAAGTTCAAGAAAGAAAGTTCCATTTGGAATAGCTCAAATTGGTAAGTCATTTAGAAATGAAATAACACCAGGAAACTTTACATTCAGAACAAGAGAATTCGAACAAATGGAATTAGAATTCTTCTGTAAACCAGGAACTGATATAGAATGGTTTAACTATTGGAGAGAATATTGCTGGAACTTCTTATTAAACTTAGGAGCAAATAAAGAAAATTTAAGAATGAGAGATCACGAAGCTGAAGAGCTTTCATTCTACTCAAATGCAACTTCTGATATAGAATACTTATTCCCATTTGGATGGGGAGAATTATGGGGAATAGCTGATAGAACAGATTATGACCTTAAGAAACATCAAGAGCATTCAGGAGAAGATTTAAGCTATCTAGATCCTGCCACAAATGAGAGATATGTTCCTTACTGTGTAGAACCTTCTTTAGGTGCAGATAGAGTAACACTTGCATTTTTAATAGATGCTTATGATGAAGAGGAACTTGAAGGCGGAGATGTAAGAACAGTATTACACCTACACCCTGCATTAGCACCATTTAAAGCAGCTGTTTTACCACTTTCTAAGAAATTATCAGAAAAAGCAGATGAGGTATATTCATCTCTTGCTAAAAAATTCAACATTGAGTATGATGAAGCTGGAAGCATAGGAAAGAGATATAGAAGACAAGATGAAATAGGAACACCTTTCTGTATAACTGTAGATTTTGACACTCTTGAAGATGGAGCAGTAACTGTAAGAGATAGAGATACAATGGCTCAAGAGAGAGTTAAAATAAGTGATTTAGAAGCATATATAGAAAAAAGATTAGAATTTTAATAATAAAGGGGCTATCACAGAATGATTTTATCAGAAAACATTCTCTGATAGCTCTTTTTGCAATTAAAAACACTTACCACAACAATTTGTAGAATATTATTTCATAAAATCATACTATGTATATATATTTTTATCAGATTTAAAGTTAATGGCTATATTGTATATGAAGCAGCTTGTCTAAAGTGGAATTATAATACAACCAATGTTATAATAAAAATAAAATAGGCAAAAATTTAGTGTATATAGATTTTTTGGAGGAAAACTAAATGAAAAAAGATTTTAATGAATTTAAGAGATTCATAAAGGGAAAGAATGTTGCTGTAGTAGGTATTGGAGTAAGTAATATTCCTCTAATAGATTTTTTGTTAAGTTTAGGTGCTAAAGTAACAGCTTTTGATAAAAAAGAAGAAAATGAACTTGGTGATATAGCTATATCATTTAAAAATAAGAATGTTAAACTGATGTTAGGAGAGGATTATTTGACCAAGCTTAACGGCTTTCAAGTAATATTTAAGACTCCTGGCATGAGAATTGATATTCCAGAATTAGCTGAAGCTAAGAAGCAAGGCGCTTATATTACTTCTGAAATGGAGGAGTTTGTTAGGTATTGTCCTGCAAAGATATATGGAGTAACTGGTAGCGATGGTAAAACAACTACAACAACTATTGTTTCTAAGTTACTTATGGAAGAAGGCTATAAGACTTGGGTTGGAGGAAATATAGGAACTCCTCTTTTCTCAAAAATTGAAGAAATAAGAGAATCAGATAGAGTTGTACTAGAATTATCTTCATTTCAATTAATGACAATGGATAACAGGATAGAGAGTGCAATAGTGACTAATTTAACCCCAAATCATTTAGACATGCATAAAGGAATGGAAGAATATATAGATTCTAAGAAAAATATTTTTAAGTATCAAGCTAAAGATGATTTGTTAGTTATAAATAAAGATAATTCTATAACAAATAGTTTCGAAAAAGAGGCTAAGGGGAAGGTTAACTTCTTTTCTTCTAAGGAAGAATTGATTAATGGGGCTTATTTAAGAAATGGAATTCTATATTTAGGTGAAAGAGAAGTTGTTGCTGAGAAAGAAGTAATACTTAGAGGGACTCATAATATGGAAAATTACTTAGCAGCATTTTTAGTAACAAAAGATGATGTGAAAATAGAAACAATGAAGAAGGTTGCTAAAACTTTTAAAGGTGTAGAACATAGATGTGAGTTAGTAAAAGAAATAGATGGAGTAAAGTATTATAATGATTCAATAGCATCTAGTCCTACAAGAACCTTAGCAGGATTAAAAGCTTTTGATAAAAAAGTAATATTGATAGCAGGTGGGTATGATAAGCACATACCATTTGAACCACTAGCTGAAGAAGGGTATATGTTTATAAAAGAACTTATTTTACTTGGTGCAACAAGAGAGAAGATTAAAGCTACCTTTGATAAATTAAAAGATGATAAAGGGATAGACGTGCCAGTCCACATGGTTAATTCATTAGAAGAGGCAGTTGGTATAGCTAAGACTTTGTCAAAACAGGGGGATATTGTAACTCTTTCACCTGCATGTGCAAGCTTTGATATGTTCCCTAATTTTGCCGTAAGGGGAGATAAGTTTAAGGAAATAGTAAATAGTTTAAAGTAATTTGAAATGCGAAAGTATATAAGAAGGAGATAATATTATTACACATATCTGTAATAATATTATCTCCTTCAAAGTTTTAATTTCTATATTAAATGATTTAGCTGACAGCATTTTGAACTATTAATACACCTTCTTCTGGTGCGATACTTTTTTGATATAAGATAGAAGTACCTAATATATAATAGTCAATAACTGAATCAGTTGTTATTGGTTTATCTGTAAAAGAATTATTGCCAGAGTCTATTAGAGAATAAATGCTATTTGAAGAATCCTTGTTTAAAAAGAAAATACTGTTATTAGAAGATTTTAGTTTTTCGGCTTTCACATCAAATATTTTCTTTTCTTCTTGAGTAGATAAATCTAAATAGTACAATTTATCATTATCAGAAGAATTAACAAAAATTATGTTGCTTTTATATATAATAAAGCTTTCAACAGAGGATTTAGATAATTTCACTCTATTAGTACCATCTGTTTTGACTGCATATATTGAGAAGTTGTCAGAAGCATTTTGATATATTATCCATTGTCCAGAAACAACAAAATTACCACTAGAATCTTGAGTTAATACAGTTCTTGACTTTTTATCCAAATCATATTTTGTAATATAGTTATTATTGCTTTTATTTATGTAAAACAAATTATTTTGAGAGAATATTATGTTTTGAGGAACATCATCAGATATTTTGGTTGGAGTTTTGCTTGTGGTATCAAAAGAGTAAAGTGCTGATGAATCACTAGCATTTCCAAAATATACAATGGTTCCAGAAACTCCAATTGAATTAGGTGAGGATATAGTATCAAATATGGTATCTGTCTTAATTCCATTCGTAAGGTCTTTATCAAATGATGTTAATTTATTATTATTTCTCCAATCAGGAAAAATATTTTTAGAATCAATAGCATAAAAATTGTTTGGTGTATCTACAGTATCTGTTATTGTAACAGGTGTTGCTTCGTTTGTACTTGGAGAATTGATAGATATAGACGAACTACTTGGAGTTTTAGTATCACTGTTACTGCTTTTACTACAAGATATTAGAGAAAAACTTAAGGATGATATTAAAACAGCTATTAATATTTTCTTCAAATTTATTACCTCCTTTAAATAGTATATATTTTATTATATCGTAATTTAATGAAAAGACTATACGGCGCTATAATATAATTGATAAATCAAGATAAACCTATCCTAGTGTATCTATAATAGAACAATTGAGAATTTAATTGAAATATTAAGAATGAATAACTTATTTGAATTAATTGAACCTTAAATGAGAAATATATATATATACATCATGGTACTATTTTATTCGTCGCTGATGGCGATGCAACAAAAAAGTGCTTGACACTAGATAATCAAAATGTTATTATAGTTAAGCAAGTTTTAATTGCTCTTTGAAAATTAAACAGAGGAAATGAAGTAAGATTTAGAAATAAACTTAAGTCAACGTAATCTTTT
>NZ_JAKGTF010000009.1:0-219816 GCF_022324735.1 Clostridium sp. YIM B02551
TGAATATAGGAGCCACACCTTAATAGCATGATTTTTTATTATTTACCCTGTCTACTTGACAGGGGGCAGTTCACATAAAAGACTTCTTTTTTGTTAAACCATTTTCGGTATCCTTACAAATAAATTTCCTATATTATATTCAATTTCTTCCTTAAATATCTTTTGCTTTCCCGTGTACATCGATGACATAACTGGAATTGCCATCATACCATCTAACGCCCTAATGTTATCAAAACTTTTCCTTAGGTTTACCATTCCATATCCCCAATTAGGATTAGGATATACATCTCCTGGACGTTTATCTGTTCCTCTAATTAAATAAGTCTTAACTTTAGATGCATACATAGATGGGTCATTTTTTTCAATTATTCCCCACTGCAAAATAAGTGCAGAACAGCCAGCTATAATAGCCCCTGCTACACAGGACCCTGATACTGTCTTTGTCCCTCCACCTACAGCTGTTGTAATCTGATTGATTCCTCCTGCTACAATTTCTGGTTTAATAACATTGGCCGTTGTATATCCTTTACCTGAATCAGCTACTATACTTCTATTATTTTGATTATAATATCCAACTGAAATAGCCTCCTCAGCAGTGGAAGGGCTCGTTAGTGTTATATTAGTCTTGGGATTTAAAAAACTAGTCCCAGGTGCTAATAATTCTCTTTGTAATAACCACGAATTATATTTTCCTACCACTATTAAATCTCCAATAAGCTTAAATTGCCATATGCCCTCCTTTAAATTAGTTGCAAAAATAGTAATTCTCTCATCTCCTGTGATTTCTTCTGGTATAGAATATTCTACTGTCATCTTTGTTCTTTCATATATAAAATTAATCTCTGTCTTTTCTTTAATTTTAGGCACGATTCTTTGTATGATCTCTCCAGTTGGGGATGTTATTGAAAGTGAAACCTTATCTGGTCTTGATATCCATATTTCAAAGCGTATACTCTTTTGGTTAGATCCTACTCTTAATTCAATTAAAGATGTATCCCCAGTATTTTGTATAATACCAGAAGTATGAGTACTACTATTCCCCTGATTTCCTACTGGAGTCACAACTACTACCCCATTATATTTAGAAATTTCATTTATATACCTTTCTGTAGTTGATTCTCCATTATGTGCTCCAACATTTGTACATAATGGAGCATATATTACTATGGGTTTTTTAAGTTTACTAGATAGTTGGTATAGATACCTAATAGCTGGGAAAATTGCAGAAGTTCTATATGCGATAGCATCCCCATAAACTCCAAATGCTTCTCTTCCTGCCATAGTAACAGGATTTAACTTTATAATAGCTAGACTGCTTAATGGAGCCACTCCTGTAAGATCTGGATTTACTCCTTTAGCTGCAGTTATTCCAGCCATATTTGTTCCATGCCCTACAGTATCCTTTGATGGAACTATTGTATAGGGATCCTGTCCATTTCTCTTTGCTTGAATAGCTTTATTAATTTCTTCGTTTGTATACTCGGTTCCTGCTATAAGTTTGGGATTTAGTATATCACTTTGTATTGTCTGATCCCATAAATTTAAAATTCTAGATGTACCATCCTCATTTATGAATTCTTCATTTAAATAATCTATTCCACTGCTGATTATTCCAATAATTACACCAGATCCATCAAGTTGTAGGTAAGGGCTGTTATGAAAAGTTGGTGCAGTAGATGCATCTATAGCTGATATATCACACAAAGTGTAAAGTGAACCAACATCAGCAAAAACTATTTCAGGTGTATTCCTTAGTATTTCCTCTGCCCTATTATATGGCAAGGATATAACTGCCCTTTTAAAGTCCAAAACAAATACCCCAGTTCCAGGATATTTTGAAATAGCCGATACAATATCGCCTTTATATTCAACTATCCTATTTTCATTGCCTTCTTGTATAAAATAATTAATCTTCTTAGGAGGAGGGTTTTCTCTAGTATTTATTTCAAATATTCCTCTAATATTATCAAAAACTCCTTTTAGGTTCACCATTCCATATCCCCACTCTGGATTTGGATATATATCTCCTGGTCGTTTTTCAGTTCCCCTTACTAAATAAGTTTTTATTTTAGAAGAATACATTGTTGGGTCATTTCCATGAATTATCCCCCATTCAAATAACAATGCACAACACCCTGCAACTACTGCACCAGCAACACTTGAACCAGTAACATATCTAATTCCACCTCCAACTGCTGTTGTTATTTGATTTATTCCTCCAGCTGCAATACATGGCTGAATTTCACCACTTCTTGTATAGCCTCTTCCAGAATCAACCACAATTGAGTTATTATTTTGATTATAAAATCCTACACCTATAGCAGCGGTTGCTGTTGATGGTATTGTTAATGTAATATTGGGATCTGGACTAAGGAATCTTGTATCTGGTGCTAGGAATTCCCTTGTAAGAATCCACGCATCATATTTTCCTATTAAGATCAAATCTCCTATTAGCTTAAAACGCCATATACCTTCTTTCATATTATTTGCAGTTATAATTATCTTTTCCTCACCAGTTACTTCCTCTGGTATTAAGTATTCTATACTCATTTTAGTTTCTTCAAAAACAAAATTGACTTGTAAAACTTCATTTAACTTAGGAGGTATTCTTCTTATAACTTCTCCTGAAGGAGAAGTTATAGAAAGTGCCATCTTATCAGGTTTTGATATCCATATTTCAAGAAAAATATTTTTTTGTTCTTTTCCTATTCTTAGTTCTATAATTCCAACATCACCAGTTTTTTTTATTGTCCCAGAAGTATGAGTATTACTATTCCCTTGATTTCCAGTAGGCACTACAACTGTTATTCCATTAAATGTTGATATTTCATCAATATACCGTTCTATTGTTGATTCACCATTATGAGCCCCATTATTACTCCCTAATGGAAGAAAAATTACAATGGGCTTATTAATTTTATAAGAAAATTCATACATATGTCTTAATGCTAAAAAAATAGTTGTACTTCTAAATCCTATAACATTTCCATAAACTCCAAAATCATCTCTAACTGCTTGAGTAGCTTCACGTATTTTTACAACAAACAAGCTACTATTGGGGGCTATTCCTCTTAAATCAGGATTTACTCCTCTGGCTGACACAATACCAGCCATACTTGTTCCATGTCCTACAGTGTCTTTAGAAGGTACAACTGAGTAGGGATCTCCCCCATTATTTCGTGTTTGTATTGCTCTATTAATATCTTCATTCCTATATACGGTTCCAAGTGCAACATCTGGTGATTCAGTGCTACCATCTATTGTCTGATCCCAAATTTCTAGTACTTTTGAAGTACCATTTTCATTTATAAATTCTGGATTTAAATAATCTATTCCAGTATCTATAATACCAATAATCACTCCTGATCCATCTAAAGGCAAGTAAACATTATTATAAAATTGCGTAGCTTGAGATGCATCGGTTGGAAAAATATCACATAAGGTGTACATCCCTCCAGTATCAACATATATTATTTCTGGAGTTCCTCTAGTAACTTCATTAATTTTCCCTGCTGGCACAGAAATAATTGCTCTTTTATCATCAATTAAATATACTCCTGTATTTGGAAACTTTTTTAATGCATTTACAATATCTCCTTGATACTCAATTACAAAATTTCTATTTTCTGGAAGTGTAAGATAATTAATTTTTTTCCCCTCATTACTTTCCCTTGTATCGCTAACCTCTCCCCCCCTTATATTATCAAAAACAGACTTCATATTTATCGTGCCATATCCCCATTCTTGATTCGGATAAGTATCTCCTTCTCTTTTTGAAGTACCCCTTGTTAAATATGTTCTGATCTTGGTTGAATACATTTCAGGATCATTACCTTTCAATATCCCCCACTGCAACAATAGTGCTACACACCCTGCAACTACAGCCCCAGCTACACTTGATCCACTTACTGTTGCTATACCACCACCCACTGACGTTGTAATTGCATTTATTCCTCCAGCCGCTAAATCAGGTTTTATTTCCCCACTAGTTGGATATCCTCTACCTGACTTCTCTTCAATTGAATCAAAATTTTGGTTATAATACGCTACAGAAATTGTTTCTCTAGAGGTCGATGGACTTGTTAAGGTCATATATGGATTTGGTCTAATAAACCTTGTTTCAGGTGCAATAATTTTTCTTTGAGGTAGCCAAGAATCATATTTCCCGATAGAGACATTTTCACCAGTAAGTCTAAAAATCCAAATACCTTCTCTTATATTTCTGGCTACAATTGTTATTTGCTGATCTCCACTAATAACTTCTGGAATAAAATATTGCACAAACATTCTAGTCTGTTCATATATAAAATTAATTTGAGTTGATTCATTGAGTTTAGGTGGTATTCTATCAACAATTTCACCTGAAGGAGATATAATTGACAAGGAATATATATCGGGCTTAGGAATCCATATATCGAATCTAATATCCTTTTGTTTTGCATCTATATTAAGTTCTATGCTACTAGTATCCCCTTTATTTGCTATTAATCCATAAGTATGAGTATCTCCTTCCCCTTCATTTCCAGTAGATGCTACTACAATTACTCCTCTTATTCTAGATACCTCATCAATATATCTTTCAACTGGTGCAAGTCCATTATGACCTGTCATATTAGTACCCAATGGCACGTAAATAACCATTGGCCTTCCCAACGTCTCATTTAAACTTACCAAATAATTTATAGCTAAGAGTAATGATGCTGTATGATAGGTTGGTGCACTTCCATAAACACAATATCTTCTTCTTATCCTTTCACTAATATTAATTAGTTTAACTATGGCAAAATCACACTTTGGTGCTATTACATCTATTTGAGAGCTAATTCCTCTTGCACCTATAATTCCTGCCATATTTGTTCCATGACCAACTTCATCTCTGGAAGGAACTATAGTATATGGGTCTCTTCCTGCCCTTTTCTCATTGATGGCCATATTTATCTGTTCTCTTGTAAATTCACTTCCAACCGGTTGATTCTCTACCCTTCTACCGCTATTGTTTGTCTGATCAAAAATAGAAATTATTCTTGTACTTCCATCCTTGTTCATAAACTCCTGATTCAAATAATCAATACCAGTATCAACAATGCCTACAATTACTCCCTCTCCGTCAAGTGATAAAAATTCATTACTACTAAATCTTCCTACTCCTGCTGCTTCACTTGGAGAAATCTCTGTTAGCGAAAACATAGCTCCCGGACTTCTATAAACTATAATATCGCCTAATTGATCCATTATTTCATTTACACTTTTCCCATAGGAGACTAATATAGCCCTATATCTATCTATAACTGCAACTCTTGCATCAGGTATTTTACTTACTGCACTTTCTATATCTCCATTATATTGTACATAATTAAAATCAAAATCATTGGAATTAGGATTTACTGGTTGTATTGCTTTTGAAGGTAAATTTTGTGGAATTGGAGATATATTTTGTGGAATATTGGGTTGATTACTAGACACTTGATTTTGAGGTGAATTTTGTTGTGAATTAGATATTTGAGCTTTAGGTGGTAAACTTTGTCCTGCTTGTGGCACTTGAACTTGAGGTATGCTTTGTTGAATACTAGGTGTTTGATTTTGCTGAGGAACTTGTACTATGTTCTTAGGTATATTTAGATTTATGTTTTGACGAATTTCTTTATTAAATTCATTATTGTCATTTTCTGAACTATTATTTCTTACATTAGCTACCTTTAAAAGCTCTAATGAATTATAAAGACAAACTGTTCCATATCCCCAACTTGGATCTGGATAAGTAATTTCTGTACGCTCCCGTTTTGCTCCCTTTGATAGATAATACTTAATTCTATCTCCATATAAAAACAGATCTTTTCCTTGTACTATTCCCCACTCCAAAAGAAGTGCACATATCCCTGCTACATGTGGAGATGCCATTGACGTACCTGATTTAAGATCAAAATTTCCTCCAGGCACTGTGGATCTTATTCCTTCGCCAGGAGCAACTATATCTGGTTTATCAAAAGAAATTCTGAACCTTTTCCCTCTTCCTGAAAATGAGGAAAATGCATTTGTTAAATAATTATAGCTTCCAACTGATATAGCACTTTGTACTGTAGCTGGAATCCCTAAGGTATTATACACATCAGGATTTAAAAATTTAGTACTCGGATTTATTGCTTCAGTTATAGGAAGCCACATATCATAAATTCCAAAACTTTTGTTTAACACTCTTAAAATTATTGTCCAGTTTCCACCCGGTAATACTTCTGCATTAGGTAAAAAACTTATTGTTATTTCTCCATTTATGTCGAATGGTTTTGGCCCTGTATTATAAATAATACATCTATCTACTCCAATAGTTAAATCTTTATATCCTTCATTTAAGCTTATTTGGCCAGTTCTCTGCCCTAATGGATTTGCTATTTCTATTGATAAATCAGTTAATAATGGCTTATATAACTGTAATGTTAGTGCTGGCTCTAATCCAGAAACACTTAATGAAATATTATTTACTTCACTTAATTCTCCTCCTACATGGTGAGCAGCATCTCCTTCATTTCCTGCTGCTATAACCATTGCTACCCTCTCAAGTCTACATATTGTTTCTATATATTGCTCTAAAAGGCTTGTTCCATTATGTGCTCCATCATTACTGCTAAGGCTTATGTTTATTACAAGTGGTCTATTTAATTCACTTGCTCTATCAATTAAAAACTTTATTCCTCTCATTATCTGAGTGCTTAGTGCATAGTTTAAATTTCCACCTCTTGTTGTCTTTACCATAGCTATTGAACTTTTATATGCTACACCCCAATTTTGTCTTGGAAGTCTTCCTCCTGCACAAGCAATCCCTGCTACGTGTGTTCCATGTTCAAGAGGATCTGTTACATTAACAATAGATAAAGGATCTGGAGATTTTAATGCCTCATCAATTTGCGCCTTAGTATATACTTTCCTATCTTCTCCTAAATCATATATAAATTCAATTCTAGTATTTCCTGCTTCATCTTTAAATGCCGGATGAGTATAATCAATTCCTGTATCAATAAATCCTACTAAAACTCCTTGACCTGAAAGTCCATATTGACTCCATGCATCTGTAACACATGCTGCTTTATTACTATTAAAATCTGAAGTAAATAATACCTTTGGCAATTCAATGTACTGAGCTCCTTGAAGTTCAGATATTCTACGAATATCTGAAGCCTTAATCGTTACAATTCCAAATCCAAAACCCAAATCCTCTAAGGTACCACCTATCTTATTAACTGATTCGGAAAATTCCCTTATGTTATTACCATATAAAACTACTACTTCTATATTTCCTTTGTTTATCTTTTCATTCTCTGCTAATGACGCAATCTTATATATAAGTTGATCTGGTAATTTATTTAATAGGTTAATTTTAGTATCAAGCTTATTACTATCTATAATACAACACCCCGAATAATCTCTATATAACTATAATTATTCTAAATTTTTAGTTTTGAATACTACTATTTGGTATACGAACAAATAAATTTCCTTTATAAAATTCCACATACGCATTACCTTCTTTTATTAAGCCTCTATCTTCATTAACCAAACTTCTAATATTATCAAAAACACCTTTCATATCTGTAGTTCCATATCCCCAGTCTTGATTTGGATATGTATCTCCTTCTCGCTTACCTGCTCCACGAATTAAATAGGTTTTAATTTTTGTAGAATACATAGCCGGATCATTTCCTTCAACTTGTCCCCACTGAGTTATAAGAGCAGCACATCCTGCAACTACAGCTGATGCTACACTAGATCCACTAATTACCCTAGTGCCTCCACCTACAGCAGTAGCTAATGCATTAATTCCTCCTGCTGCAATTTCTGGCTTTATTCTATTATCTCTAGTATATCCTTTTCCCGATTCCGCCACATTAGAATTATCATTTTGGTCATAGTATGCCACTGAAATTGCAGCTCTTGAAGAAGAGGGTGTGGTTAGTGTTATAAATGGATCTGGTTTCAAGAATTTTGTTTCTGGTGCCAGTAACTCTTTCGAATTCAAATATGAATCGTATCTTCCTACTACAACTAAATCTCCTGTGAGCTTAAATATCCAAATTCCTTCTTTTATATCTCTTGCAGTTATAAGAATTCTCTCGTCTCCAGTTTGAGTTTCTGGAAGTAAGTATAAGATTGACATTTTTGTTCCTTCATATAAAAATGAAATTTCAGTTACTTTATTTGATGCTGGTGGAATTCTATCGATTACTTCCCCTGACGGAGAAACTATTGAAAGTGATAACTTGTCTGGTTTAGATCCCCAAATTTCAAATCTAATATCTTTTTGGTTTGGATCAATTTTAAGTTCAATATTAGAACTTTCTCCAGTGCTTCCTATTACACCTGAAGTATGATTATCACCAATTCCTTGGTTTCCAGTTGGTACTACAAATGTAACTCCTTTTCTTGAAGATAATTCGTCTAAATACCTTTCAGTTGTAGTTAATCCATTTCTTGGACCTATGTTTGCCCCTAAAGGTATTAGTATTACTATTGGTCTATTAAGTTGCACAGATAGATCATTTAGATATTTTATTCCTATAAATAATCCTACACTTGAGTATGCTGGCGCATTTCCATATACTCCTTGCTCTTCTCTTAAACTTTTGTTCGCCTGTGCAAGAGTTACCATAGCTATCATTGCTTTTGGAGCAACACCTATTACATTTGGATTTTTTCCCCTGGCTGCTGCAATTCCAGCTATACTGGTTCCATGACCTATAAGATCTCTACTTGGAACTATTTCATAAGGGTTCTTACCTTGTCTTTTTGCATTGATAGCTCCATTTATTTCATCACTTGTATACTCTGCCCCAACGATTTCATCAAAAATTCCTATTATTCTAGTGGTACCATCCTCATTCATAAATTCTTCATTTAAATAATCAATTCCAGTATCTATAATACCTATTATAACTCCTGTCCCATCTAACTGCAGATAGGGACTAGTATGAAATAAGTCTGCTTGTGATGCGTTTAATGGAGATATATCGCAAAGAGTATAAAGTGCATTTAAACTTACACTTACTATCACTCCCGAAAGTTTATTTATAACTTCGTTTATATCTCCTGATGAAAATAATATTGCCCTTCTGTCATCCATGATAATTACTCTTGCATTTGGGATACCTTTAACCTTATTTTCTATATCTCCTTGGTATTCAACTACAAAAGATGATGCTTCCTGCCAAGGAAATTTCTCATCAAAACTCCCTGGTTTAATTATCTTCTCTCTACGTTCTATATTAAACACCTCTTATACTCACAGTATTATTATAGGATATTCAAATATTCTTTACCTAAATACAATTATTTTGATTATTTATCTCATCACTTATCATATTTTCTCTTAACTATCTTTTATTCAAAACTTCATAGGTATTCTGATAAATAGATTTCCTATATAGTACTCATTATCTCTTTTTTTAATATTTCTCATTTCTAATGACCTTACGTTATCAAATATTCCTTTTAAATCAAGCATTCCATATCCCCAATTAGGATTTGGATAAATATCTCCTTCTCTCTTGCTTGCACCTCTTATTAAATAGGTCTTTATCTTTATTGCATACATAGTTGTATCATTTTTATTCACAATCCCCCATTGAAATAACAATGCACAACAACCTGCTGTAATAGCTGCTGCAACACTTGAACCTGAAACCACTTGTGTAATTCCTCCAATTCCTGTTGTAGCCTGATTGATTCCTCCTGCTACTATATCTGGCTTAATTGTATTTTTCCTTGTATATCCCTTACCAGACGATGGAACAATTGTGTTATTATTTTGATTATAGTACCCTACTGTGATACTTTTATCTGAAGTTCCTGGCACCGTTAATGTTGTGTTAAAATCTGGATCAAGAAACACAGTTCCTGGTGCATTTAGTTCTTTTTGCAATATCCAAGCATCATATATACCTACAGTAATTAAGTCCCCTATCAAGGTAAATTGCCATATTCCTTCAACAATATTCTTTGCAAATATTATAATCTTCTCATTTCCAGTTATCTCTTCTGGAATTATATAATCAATAGCCATTGAGGTTCTCTCATATATAAAATTAATATTAACCTTTTCTTTAATTTTAGGGACTATTTTTTTAATCACTTCTCCCGTAGGTGACGTTATACTTAAAGAAACTTTATCTGGTTTAACAACCCATATCTCAAATCTAATATTTTTTTGATTCTTATCTATTTTTAATTGAAAAGTTGAAATATCTCCAGTGTTTTTAATTTTTCCCGATACATGTGTGGAGCTATTTCCTTGATTACCAGTTGGAAATACAACCACAACCCCAGCATATTTAGATATTTCTTGTACATATCTTTCAATGTAAGATTCTCCATCATGGGCACCATTATTAGTACCCAATGGAACAAAAATCACTATAGGCTTATCATTTTTCTTAGCGTAATTATACAAGTATCTTATGGCCATAAATACAGCAACACTTCTATATGCCGGTACATTGCCATATATACCATAACTGCTTCTTCCTTCATCAGGAATAGGTCTTACCTTCACTATTAATAATTCACTCTCTGGTGCTACCCCTTTAAGCGTTGGATTTATTCCTTTAGCTGACACAATTCCTGCCATGTTAGTTCCATGTCCTATATAATCCTTTGAAGGAACAATTAAATATGGATCTTGTCCATTTTTCTTAGCTTGTATTGCTTTATTTATATCTTCTCGTGTATACTCTACTCCTAAAATTAAGTCTGATTGTTCATCAGAATTTATTGTTTGATCCCAAATGGCTAGTATTTTAGAGGTGCCATTTTCATTAATAAATTCCTCATTTAGATAGTCAATTCCAGTGTCAATTATTCCAATAATTACTCCTTTACCATTTAAATTGAAATATAAATTGTTATGAAATACATTTGTATTAGCTGAATCTTTAGGAGATATTTCTGAGAGGGTATATGCAGCTAAAGAATCTGCATATACTATTTCCTTTGTTTCTTTTATGACTTGATCTATTTGATCTATTGGAACTGTAATAGCTGCTCGCTTTTCATCTATTATATACACATCTGTATTGGGATATTTGCTCATTGCTTCAACAATATTTCCTTTATATTCAATCAATATTCCTCTATTATTAGGCTTCACGAAATAGTTAATCTTTTTTGTCTTCTTTGGAGGCAATTCTCTTTTCAAATCATCTCTTATACTTCGAATATTTTCAAAAGTTCCATATATATTTAACATTCCATAACCCCAATTGGGATTAGGGTAAACATCGCCTGGTCTTTTTTGGGTTCCTCTAAGTAGATAAGTTTTTACCTTTGATGCATACATGGATGTGTCATTCTCATCGATAATTCCCCATTGAAATATTAATGCAGCGCAAGCTGCTACTACTGCTGCTGCAACACTAGAACCCGATACATATTCTACTCTTCCGTTTGCAGTTGTTGTTAATTGCCTAATTCCACCTGCTGCAATATCTGGTTTAATCACATTATTTCTTGTATAACCTCGTCCAGAATCAACTGCTACTGAATTATTGTTTTGGTTATAATAGGCTACACTTATGGCTTGCTCAGATGTAGCCGGTATTGTTAATGTTGTATAAGGGCTTGGTTTAATAAATCTTGTATTTGGTGCAAGATATGCCCTTTGAAGTATCCATGCATCATATCTTCCAACAATAATTAATTCACCTATCAATTTAAATTGCCATATTCCCGCTTTCATCCCTCTTCCAATAATGGTTATTTTCTCATCCCCAGTTAGATTTTCTGGAATCAAATACTCAACTATCATTTTTGTTTCTTCATACAAAAATGCTATATCTGTTATTTCATTATTTTTGGGTGCTATTTTACTAATTATTTCTCCTGTTGGAGATGTTATCGAAAGGGAGACCTTATCAGGAGTTGATATCCAAACTTCCACTCTAATATCTTTTTGTTTTTCTCCAACTATTAACTCTATTATTCCTATATCTCCTTTTTTCTTTATATATCCCGAGGTATGTGTATTGCTATTTCCTTGATTTCCTGCAGGAACAACTACTGCAATTCCACTATAATTTGAAACCTCATCAATATAGTTTTCAATTGGAGACCCTCCATTATGCGCTCCATTATTACTTCCAAGTGGCGAATAAATAACAATTGGTTTATTTAATTTTGAAGCAAAATTATATAAATAGCGAATGGCTAATAAAAAAGTTGTGCTTCTATAACAAACTACATCTCCATAAACTCCATAATACTCTCTTACTGCCTTTGATGCGGGTTTTAGTTTAACAATTACAAGTTCAGTGCCTGACGCAGCTCCTTGAAGTACTGGATTTACCCCTCTTGCAGCAATTATTCCAGCCATTTTAGTACCATGACCTATTTCATCCTTAGTTGGTACAATTGCGTATGGATCTTGACCATTTCTTTTTGCTTCAATTGCCCTATCTATTTCTTCTTTAGAATATACGGTCCCTTGAATCAATCCTGTTTTTTCTATATCTCCTTCAATACTCAAATCCCAAATAGATTGTATTTTTGTTTTTCTATCTTCATTAATAAACTCTTCATTTAGATAATCTATCCCTGTATCTATAATCCCTACCAAAACCCCTGAGCCATCCAATGGCAAATATTCATTTTTATAAAATAAAGGGGCTCCTGACGCATCGATTGGAGAAATATCACTTAATTCATATATTGATCCAGGATCAAAGGCTATAATTTCCGGAGTATTCTTTACTACATCTATTGAAATGTTAAAGGGTGCAGAAATAATTGCACGTCTATCATCAATTATATACACCGCTGTATTAGGATATCTTTTGGCAACACTATTTATATCTCCTTTATATTCAATTACATAATTACGGTTATTATCTTCTAGGAAATAATTAAGTTTGGGTTTTGATACATCCTCTCTCTTTTTTTCTTGAAGTCCTCTTATATTATTAAATACAGATTTCATATTAATAGCACCATAACCCCATAATGGATTAGGATATACATCTCCAGCTCTCTTGGAAGTGCTACTTATCAAGTAGCTTTTAACCATTATTGAGTATAATCCTTTTTCATTTTCTTTAATTATGCCCCATTGCAGTATTAATGCTATACACCCTGTAACTACTGCTCCTGCTACACTTGAGCCAGATATCGCCCTCACCTCTCCATCAGTTGAAGTTGTTAACGCATTTATTCCTCCTGCTACTATATCTGGCTTAATATTGTTGTCCACTGTATAGCCTCTCCCAGAATTTTCTTCTAGGGTGTTATAATTTTGACCGTAAAACCCAACAGATATTGCCGCATTTGAAGTGGATGGTGTTGTTAATGTTATATAAGGGTCTGGACTTAGAAATCTTGTTTCTGGCGCTAATAATTCTTTTTGTGGTAACCATGCATTATATTTTCCAGTTGCTACTATATCCCCTAATAATTTAAAACTCCAAATACCTTTCTTGATATTTCTAGCTATTATTAAAATTTTTTCATCTCCACTTACCTCTTCTGGAATAGAGATTTTTACAAACATTTTTGTTTTTTCAAAAATAAAATTGATTTCACTAGCTTCATTTATATTAGGAGAAATTCTTTCAATTATTTCCCCCGATGGAGAAGTGACTGATAATCCATATTTATCTGGTCTTCCTACCCATATCTCAAATCTTAAATTTTTTTGTTTATCATCAACATATAATTCTATAGTGCTAGTGTCCCCTTCATTGACTATTTCTCCACTTGTATGAGTATTTCCTGAACCCTGATTTCCAGTTGGAGTAACCACAACTAATCCTCTAGTTTTAGATATTTCTTCTATATATCTTTCTGATGTTGAACTGCCATTATGTCCAGACATATTTGTTCCAAAAGGCATATAAATAACCATAGGCTTGCCTAGTTTAAATTTCATTTTAAAAAGATAATTCATTCCAAGCATTATACAAGGAAATGAAAATGCAGGCACATCACCATAAATACAAAATTTGTCTTTTGTCCTTTCATCAATTGTTGCTAGCTTAACTATAATAAATTCACATTTGTCTGCTACACCTTTCAAATTAGGATTAACACCTTTAGCTCCAATAATACTAGCCATACTAGTACCATGTCCTATCTCATCCTTTGAGGGAACTATTTCATAGGGATTCTTACCTTCATCCTTTGCTAAAATAGCTCTGTTTATATCTTCTCTTGAAAATTCACTTCCTATAGGTTGATTTTTAATTAATTTACCGCTACTATTTGTCTGATCAAAAATAGCTATTATCCTACTTGTTTTATCATCGTTTATAAACTCTTTATTTAAATAATCTATTCCAGTATCTATAATTCCTATAATTACACCATTACCATCAAGATTTAAATCTGCTTTACTATATAGTGCACCTACCCCTGAAGCATCAATAGGAGTAATATCACATAAAGTATGTATTCCTCCTGGACTAACGTAAATCACTTGTTCTCCTAGTTCTTTAATAATTTCGTCTACATCTCTTTCTACTCCTATTATAATTGCTCTATTTTTATCTATTACAGCAACTCTAGCTCCTTTGATTTTACTTATAGAACTTTCAATATCTCCATCATATTCAATATAGCTATACTCAACTTCCTCTTTTATTCTAGTAGCATCTAAATTTTTATAATTATGAATATTCCTTTCCTTTCCCTTCTTTGACATCCCTAGCGACTCTCCTTTTACTTGCTCTTAGTAATCACCAGAATGATAACTAATTTATTGGTTGATCTGTGGCAACCTAACAAATAAGTTCCCTATATAATATTCATCTCCTGAATCTTCATCTATGCTTCTTAATGCATCAAATACACCCTTCATATTTAGCAGGCCATAACCCCATTCAGGATTTGGAAATATATCACCTTTTGGTTTAGTTGCTCCCCTAGTTAGATAAGTTCTTACTTTTGCAGAATATATTGCTTTATCATTTCCAAGAACTTCTCCCCACTCTAGTATTAATGCTACACAACCAGCTGTAACTGCTGATGAGGCACTTGTCCCGCTAACTATTTGAGTGCCTCCTCCAACTGCTGTAGTTATTACATTAATCCCTCCAGCTGCAATATCTGGTTTTACTCTTCCATCCCTTGTATATCCCCTACTGGATTCCTTAACGATAGTATTATTGTTTTGATTATAAGTTGCTACTGAAATGGCCCCTATTGAAGCTGCTGGTGTCATTAACGTTAAGTATGGATCACTTTCTAAGAACTTAGTACCTGGCGCAATTAATTCTCGTTGCATTAAATAAGCATCGTATCTTCCTATTATTATTACCTCTCCAGTAAGTCTAAAAACCCAAATCCCTTCCTTTATATTACGTGCATTAATTATAATTCTTTCTTCTCCCGTAACTTGTTCTGGGATATAATATCCTACATATAATGTAGTATTTTCATATAAGAATTTAAGTTCTGTAATCTTATTACTTTGTGGCATCACTCTTTCTACCTTTTCTCCAGTAGGTGAAATTATTGAAAGTGTTAATTTATCTGGGCTGTTTATCCATATTTCAAACCTCATATTTTTTTGTTTTGAATCTATTTCCAATTCTATGTCTGATGTATCTCCTGCTTTTTTAATCTCACCTGATGTATGTGTATCCGAATCTCCTTGATTCCCAATTGGCACTACAACTGTTACACCTCTAACTCTTGATATCTCACTTATATATCTTTCAAGAAATGATTGTCCATTCCTTGGTCCAGCATTACCCCCTAATGGTAATAAAATTACAATAGGGGTTTCTAACTCACCAGCTAAGGCATATAAATATTTCATCCCCAAAAATAAAGCTACAGTTGAATATACTAACGGATTTCCATATACCCCAAACTCCTCCAATAATTTTTTTTCTGCTGGAATTAGCTTTACTATTGCAAAGCTACATCCTGGTGCTGCACCTATTAATTCCTTATTTTTCCCTCTAGCTCCAGCAATACCTGCCATTGCTGTTCCATGTCCAGATTCATCCTTTGATGGTACTATCTTATAAGGATCTCTTCCTTGCATTTTTTCTTTAATAGCTCTATTTATATCTTCTCTTGTATATTCACTTCCAATCGGTTGTCCTTCTACATCTTTTCCTTGAAAAATAGTTTGATCAAATATTGAAATAAGTCTTGTTGTACCGTCGTAATTTATAAATTCTTCATTTAAATAATCTATTCCAGTGTCTATTATTCCTATAATTACGCCTTTTCCGTCCAGTTGTAAGTAGGGACTATTATGAAATAAATCTGCCTGAGAAACTTCAATTGGAGAGGTATCGCAAAGTGTATATAATCCATTTGGATTTACATATACTATGAGATCGTATAACTTATTTATAACTTCATTTAAATCGCCAATTACTGCAAGTATTGCACGAGTATCATCTACTATGAAAATTCTTACATTACTCATATCTTTCAAAGGTGTTTCTATATCGCCTTGATATTCAATTATTGTGTAAGCAGCATTTTCCCATGGAAAACTACTATCAAATAGTTGCGCCATTCAATACAAACTACCTCCAAAAAATATTTCTTTAATATAAAATATTCAAGTCATACATTTTTAAAACTATATTGTAAAAAGAATGCTAAATAGTTCAAATGAAAAAGTCTGTTTAATCCATGAGAATATTCTCAAAGATTAAACAGACTTCTATATCTTTATACCCCTCGCAAAAAAACTAATTATATAAGTAATTATTGAAAGAATTACAGCTACTAACAAAACTCCAGTTAATAGAATATTATATCTTATTACATTTATTTCTGAAATGTATTTTGATAATCCAAAAATATTTAACGTAAGTAAAATAATAAAAATAATGCCTAAACCTCTTGATGCTCCTTTTATGTCTGCGGAACTTAATGATATATGAGAAGAAATACATATTGAAATAAATAAGAATAAATAAAAGTACGGATTTCTAAAATTCTCTAAAGAAAAAATACTTTTAAACAACTCAATATATGAATTTATAGTTCCCTGAGCCATTGAACTATTTAATGTTGTAACCTTAAGTCCACTCTCTAATATTTGAATTAGTTTATTATAGGACTTAGGTATAATAAAATGCATTAATGCAATAATTGAAAAAATTCCTCCAAAAATAGGTGCTATACCAATAAAAAAATTCCCAACCTGCTGATATACACTGTTTTTGCTATAACTATGATTTACATATCCCATAACTCCATTAATATCAGGTTTTTGAAGTAACTTTATACTATTTATTCTATGTCTAAAAAGTACTGCTAAGATTGCATGGCTAATCTCATGAATCGGAACCCCGATAAAACCAGTAATCATTAATGCTTTACTGCCAAAACTCCTTTGAAAATTTTTCAAAGTATTATTTCTTAATACACCTAGTAATAATCCAATTATTATCACTATTCCTGTTAAATAAAATGTTTCTAAAATTGTTTTAATAATTAATTCTACAAAAATATTCATCCTAGGTAATCACCTTTCAATTATATAATTTTCTTAGTTCCCTATCTCCTTCTCTTCTTAGCCAAGTCTTAATATCCGTTGGATTAGCTTCATTAACTAATATTACTCTTGCCCCACGAGGAATTTTCGAATCTCCATACCCTCCATAGCCTGTGTACCCTGCATACCCAAGTAAAATCCCCTTATATTTCACAACAAAATTATTAAAATGATCATGACCTACAAATACCCCTATTACATCTTTTGTGTTGATGAGAACACGAAAAAGTCCTCCACATATGTTTATTAAAGGTGAATCTATTGAATCTAATTTTTCTCCTTTAGGTTTCCCACGTCTCCACGCCTTTTTATATTCTGGCAGTGGTATATGGAAATACATTAATGAAGGTATTATTTTATTATATCTTTGCTTTAACCCTAAAGCTATTTTTCTATACCATAAAATCTGAGTTAGTTTTATCCAATTATATCCCCCCACAAAAAATGGGGCATACTTACCTGAGTCAATAAAGTAGAGGTTTAAAACAGGTGTTTTATTTTTACTTCCTTCCACAATAAGATTATAATTTCCTACTCTATCAAAAGTTCTATAACCAATTTGACTTATATTATATTTGAAACTCATATAAAACTTCATCATTTCTTCTTTTGACATAACACCATGTTCATCATCATGATTTCCAAAAACTATAGTCCAAGGTATTTTTCTATTCTCCATAGGTGACGCTATGTGAGAAATTGCCAGCTTAACATCTTGAGCAGTTTTGCATTTACCATCTATATTATCTCCTGTTAAGACCACAAGATTAGGCTTTTCATAATCCAATATCTTTCTCATTACACTAATTCCTTCATCTAATTCTGGTCCTTCATGAATATCAGTAAATTGAACTATTTTAAACTTACCTTTGGTGTCAAACTTAAGCAGAAAATCCATATTAAATCCCCTTTATAATTGATATTATATTATATGAAAATGGTTTTTAACTGCTTATTAAAATACAATATATCATAATTTATCTGTATTAATGTTTCAATAAAGTTAAAATATATATTAATATTATTTACTGAAGTAATTCATAATGATATAATTTCTTAATATATTGCCACTTGTAGGAGGATTAGATTAATATGAATGATGACATAAAACTAAGTTTTTTTAAAGAAAAATACAAAAATGATTTATTTAAATTTTATCTTCCTGAAGATATAGAGATATTTACTTCTATGCCTAAAAAGATTTTATCTTCACCTATATTAGATGAAGATAAAAAAGCTGTTGTCATCTTACTAAATGGAATCCCAATTGGTTTTTTGGGATTACACTTAGGGCGATGAAGTTTTAGAATATAAAAATAACCCTAACGCCATACTTCTTCGTTACTTCTCAATAAATTACCCATATCAAGGAAAAGGCTATGCTAAAAAGGCACTAAGACTTTTACCAAGTTTCATAAAAAATAACTTCATGGGAATAAATGAAGTACTACTTGGAGTTAACGAAAGAAATATACCTGCTCAAAAATTATATGAGAAATCTAGTTTCAATGACACTGGTTTAAGAAGAATGGGAGCTGTTGGTCTACAATATGTATTAAGCTTAAATTTATAAATCTAATAAAAAAAGCCCTTAGAAATATCATTCTACGGGCTTAAATATATTACTGAAGTGTTTTAAAATATGCAAGTAAGTTTTCTTTTAAGTCTTCTCTTTTTAATGCATAATCAATATTTGCTTGTAAAAATCCAAACTTATCACCAACATCATATCGTTTCCCTTCAAAGCAGTAGGAATATACTGCTTCTGTATTAGATAATTCTTTTAATGCATCTGTTAATTGTATTTCTCCACCTTTTCCTGGTTTTGTATTTTCAAGAATTTCAAATATGTTTGGAGTTATTATATATCTTCCAAGGATAGCTATATTTGTAGGCGCTTCTTCAACCTTTGGCTTCTCAATCATATTCTTAACTTTATAAACACGATCTTCAACCCTTAAACCATCTATAATTCCATACTTACACACATCTTCTTTATTAACTGGTTGTACTCCAAGTATAGTAGTTTTATACTCATTATAGCAATCAATTAATTGCTTAAGACATGGAACTCTGCTATCTACAATATCATCTCCAAGCATTACAGCAAATGGTTCATTGCCAACAAAGGTTCTAGCTCTGCCTATAGCATGCCCCAATCCTTTAGGTTCTTTTTGACGTATGTAATGTATGTCAACCATATTTGATATCTTTTTTACTAGTTCTAATAATTCTTCTTTATGATTATTTTCAAGTTCATCCTCAAGTTCAACAGATTTATCAAAATGATCTTCAATAGCTCTTTTATTTCTACCAGTAATTATTAAAATTTCTTCTATTCCCGAAGCTACAGCTTCTTCGACAATATATTGAATTGTAGGCTTATCTACTATAGGAAGCATTTCTTTAGGTTGCGCCTTTGTAGCTGGTAAAAACCTTGTTCCGAGCCCAGCTGCTGGAATTACTGCTTTTCTCACTTTCATAATATACACTCCTTCTATTAATTATAAATTAATATACAAATAAATATTAATTTACCAATGTATTATTATAATGTGACAATTGTGTAATTTTTATGTGAAATAAGCTAAATAAGTTAACTCTTTCTTTTATTTCTTATTTTTTCATCTTCTAGTATAGAGGATCTATCTTGGTGTTCTGTATACAGTAAACTTTTAGCGTTCTCCTCACCTGGTTTACCAATATAATTTCTATAAATCTCTTGCATAGTACAATTTTCATCAGAAATTCTAATACTAGATGCTTTATCAATGGCCTTTAGCACATCTGCTCTTAATTTTATATAATCTTCAGTCAAAAGCTTATCATTAGCACTATCAAAATACAGCATATTTATTGCCCCTGCCCTACAAATTTTACTACAAAGCGTACATCCAACACACTTATCAGGTAAGCTTGCTGCACTTCCACTTGGTTTATGATATATGGCTCCAGTAGGACAATTTAATATACAGGTATTACATCTTATACATAGCTTTTCATTAATATTTGATTTTTTCTTAATCTTCCTTGTACCACCACCATTCACACATCCACCTGAGCATCCCATAACCTCAATAAGTATATATTCCTTCCACTTTGAATTGCTTATGAATTTATCAATATCTTTTAATCCGTTTAATACTGCTACTTTTCCTTGACTCGTTCCAATTGTGACCATAGCTTCAAAAACATTTTCATATCCATTAACCTGAGTAAATTCTATGTCATCAACCTTTACTTTTTCTCCATTTAAGTACTTTTCAACAACTCTTAGTATAGAATTTACAGTTCCACCTGATATGCCTGTTAATGCTGCAGCTCCAGTATGTTCTTCCATAAGAATATCTGGTTTTTCATCAGGTATTGCAGTAATATTTATTCCTCGTTCTCTTAATAACTCCGCATATTCTCTTATAGTTAATACTACGTCTATATCTTTATAACCATCTCTTCCCATATTAGCTCTTGAAGCCTCATATTTAGCACAAGTGCATGTGCTTATAGCAACAGCAAAAATATTATCTGGCAATACATTATAGCTCTCTGCAAAATATGTTTTTATTAATGTTCCCATCATTTGTTCAGGCGTTTTAGTTGGCAAAATATAATTAATTATTTCAGGATGAAAAATTTCCACATAATTTATCCATGCTGGACAACAGGAAGTAAATACAGGTAGTTTTTCCTTGCTTGATAATCTCTTAATTAATTCATTTCCTACTTCTAGGGATATCATATCTGCACAAAATGCTGAATCAAAGACTCTTTGAAAACCTAATTTTCTTGCTGAAGCTGATATTTTCCCATAAGTATCAGTTCCAATAGGAAGATTGAACTCTTCTCCTAATGTAGCCCTTACTGCAGGAGTTGCTGTTGCAATTAGATATTTGCCACTCGTTAAAGCTTCATTTACTAAATTAATATCATTTCTTGCATTTATTGAAGAAGTTGGACATGTTGATGTACATTGGCCACAAAATATGCATGCTGATGCTTCAAAGCTCTCTTTTTTAGGCTCAACAGTTTTTCTTACCCCTGCTATAGATCTTAATACTGATGTCCCTGTAGCCCTTGCACATGTAAATGCGCACGCTGTACATCCAATACATTTTCTCTTATCGATATTTATAATTTCTTCTTGCCTAGTAGTTCTTTTTGACTTTCCCATATTATCACTCCGTATTTCTTATATATTTATAGTTACTTTTTATATCCCTTCATTATTACTTGTATAAAAAAATAAAAAAGATTAGCTCAAATTTATTTGAGCTAATCTTTTTATGAAATACTATAGATTGATTACTTAGTCCATTCACATTTAAGAATTGAATAAATAAGCTGATTATATCTAGCATCATTAATCCAATAATGTTCTCTTAATGCCCCCTCTAACTTGAATCCAAATCTTTCTAGCAGTTTTATTGACGCTATATTATTTGAAGACGTTGTAGCATAAACTTTATTTAAGTTAAGTTCATCATGTTCCCAAATAGTTTTTAATAAATCTCTTAGCAATATTTTCCCTAACCCTTTTCCTCTATAATCCTTAGGTAGATAATAACCAAATTCTGCACTATGATTTCTTTTATTAAAATCAAATAGTGATATTCTACCTAAAGGCTTACTTGTTTTTTCTTCTACGAGCACATATACTTTTATTTTTCCTTCTGAAATTCTATTTATTGTACTACTTAAATACTCCTCTAAAGATTTATATTTCATTATTGGTCTACAAGTAAAATTCTCAAGTTCCTTCTCATGTAAGTTCCAATTGTATAATGTTTCAATATGTCCATAATTTAAGGGGATAAGTTTGTACTTATTGTCAATTAATGATTGGATACCTACCCTTTCAGATTTATCCATAGATATACTCCTTATCTTTTTCTATATATTATACCATTTCTTGTAATATGAATTTAAAATTCCTCCTGGATATTAAAGTCTTCAGGAGGATTTCTATATAATTATTGTTTATATTTATCTAATAATCTTAAATAGTGATTTGCCTCGCGCAAAACGTGGTCTGAAAGCAATGGAAGTATTAAAGATTTAATTTTACATTCTAGTATTCCTTGAGTTCCTTGTGCTTTAAAATCTCTTAATTCAGTAGTTGCCTCTATACTCTCATTTGTAACATCATCTAGCGGCATTACATTATCCATAGCATCTTTTGCTGCCTTAGTAAGTTCATCAAATTCATTTGCAAATTCATTTGCTTTTTTAATAAGATCGTCTTCTGATGGATCAAGCATTCCTCTAATAAATTTTGCATGTTCACCCATAAGATTATTCCAGGTTGACTCTTCTTCATATGCTTCCTTTTCAAGGTCAACATCTTGTCTACTTTGTAATTTCTGAATCATTTTATAGTAATCTTGAGCTTCATGTATTAAATGTCGAAGCATAGTTGGATAAATATTAGTTGTAACCATTTTACATGCCTTAATATTACCTAAAACATCTCCCTTAAATTCTGCAAATTCCTCTAATAAATCTAAAGCCGTTTGATTAAGTATAAAAACTCTACGCTCTATTGCAGCACCATCCATATTAATATCCTTCTTTGACCCCATTTCCATTCCTGGCTGCATTGCTGCATTCTGCTCACCCATTTCTCCCTGCTGCATAGTCATATCCTGTTGCATCATGGGATTTTGCTGAGTTATCATATTGGGTTTCATCATATTTTGATTTATCATACCATTTGTTTGATTATAATTAACTGATTTTAATATGTCTGCTCTCTGTCCTAATTCAATTTGGGTAAGCTCTGTTGCAATATCCACGCCAGTAAAATATTGAGTAGCAATTTCAGCCTTTAAAGTAAATGGTGTTACTAACTCTCCTGATTTCATAACTTCTGGCCTTACTACTCCACTAGACATTCTAAGTACTTCACTGAATAATCTATCAAATCTCCTTCTAAACATATCTGCCTGTTTCATATACTCTACATCTTTTGGAGTAAAGCTTAATTGTAGAAACAATGCATGCTCTTTCATAATCCTTCCGAAAAAAAGATGTAATTCCAGTGACTGATTTATAAACTTGGAACTAGATATCATATTTGCCCCTTTTAATTTAATAATTAATCATTGATTCTATTATATGTTTGTATTCAATACTTGCTACAAAATTTTTATTCCATACTAACATTATTAAAATTGACTTTGTTTTTAATAATGATATACTGATGATAATTAATTTAGTCTGGGGGTTATAGAATGGAAGTAATAAAAGTTTTAGATGATCTTTATAAGTTTAATCACTCAATTCCTAACGTACCTATTAATTTTAATCAATTTTTATTTTTAGGAAATGATCCCATGTTAATTCATACAGGAAATCATAATATGGCAAAAGATTTAGTTCCTAAACTTAAAGAAATATTAGGAGAGAAAAAACTTAGCTATATTTTCGTATCTCATTTTGAAGGAGATGAATGCGGAGGTATTGACCTAATACTTGAGCAATATCCTGATGCTCACACAATTTGCTCAAAAACAACTTCAATGCAATTTAATGGTTTTGGATTTAATTATGATTTACTAATTAAAAATCCTGATGATACATTAGAAAAAGATGTATATTCTCTTAAATTTATATCCTATCCTTCTGAGATGCACTTATGGGAAGGACTTATTGTATTTGATACTAAACGCAATATTCTATTTAGTAGCGATTTAATTATAAATTATGATAATATTGATGAACAAATAATTGATTCTACTATAGAAGAAGAAATAAATGCAATTACTGAAAGGCAAATTCCTTCACCAAAAGCTCTTGAAATAATAAAACATGTATTATCAGAACTTCCTATAAAATACATAGCTTCTGGTCATGGTCCATTTATAAAACTACATAATTAAATAAGAAAACAGAAGCAACTGCTTCTGTTTCTCTATTTATTTAGATATTATTTCTGTACCATCTTCAGTTATTAAAATTGTATGCTCCCATTGAGCTGAAAGTGAACCATCTTTTGTATGTGCTGTCCATTCATTTTTATGATCCACATATAGTCTATAGTCCCCTTCATTAATCATTGGCTCAATAGTTATAACCATACCTGGAACTAGAACCATTCCAGTTCCCTTTTTCCCATAATGAGGTACGAATGGCTCCTCCTGGAACTTAATACCAACTCCATGTCCTCCAAAATCTCTAACAACTGAGTAACCATTTTTTTCTGCATGCTCTTGTATTGCTGCTCCTATATCTCCTAAGAATCCCCATGGCTTTACTGCCTCAATACCTTTCTCCAAGCACTCTTTACATACTCTAACTAATTTTTCAGCATTTTCGCTTACCTCTCCAATTTTAAACATTCTAGAGGCATCTGAAAAATATCCTTCAAAAATTGTAGATACGTCTACATTAATAATATCTCCATTTTTAAGTATTATATCTTCACTTGGTATTCCATGGCATACCTCATCATTAATTGAAGTACAAATACTCTTTGGATATCCATAATAATTAAGGTCAGCAGGTATAGCCCCTTGAGATATAGTATAATCATAAACTAATTTATCTAGTTCCTCTGTACTCATACCTTCTTTTATATTACTGCTAACTAATTCTAGAATAGCATTATTTATTTTAGCACTTCTTCTAATTCCTTCAATTTGTTCTTTGTTTTTGATAATTTCTCTTGGTGGAATTATATGACCCTGATTCTTTAATTCTTGCAACCTTTCGTCAAATTCCATGTGACACTTTTTATATTTAAGTTCACTTCCACACCAACATTTATCATTTCTGCCTACGTCCATCTTATCCTCTCCTTGTCATTATATATAATTAAACTACTATAAATCTTTTATTTTTGAATTCTTTAATCTTATAATACTCCTATTATACTATAATTGCATCTATGAAAATTTTCTTATAATTAAAATAAACCCATGGAATATGTCCATGAGTTTATTTTAATTACGCTGTTCCTAGTATCTCTATGTCTCTTTTTTTATTTGTAGCTTTTAGATATAAACAATCTAAAACCATGAATATTGCGACAACTATTGCAATTATATCTTTATCTATTAAAAGTGAACTTAAAATTAGTATTGTTTCTATAGAATAAACCATCACAACCTTCTTAATATCTTTACCAATAAATATTATCTTACGAACATTATACATAACAAAAAGCACCCAGGAAAACAATATAACTAGAAGTCCAAGCTTATTTAATATAAATTGTGCTGAATTAGAGTATCTATCTATTGTGGGCATTCCTTCCCACACTTCTCTACTCCTTAAAGAATCTTTATCCGTCTGTTTACTTATAATTTTCCAACCAGTATTGTCTCCAGATACTCCCTGATTAGAATTAGTTATGAGTTCATGAGAAACTTCTCTACTATATTCATAGTATGACACACTATAATTTGTTATTTGAACATAATATAATCCATTTTCATATTCGTTATTATATTTATTTAATACTTCATCAATATTATTCTTATCACTAGCAGACAATTTATCTTTTCCCTTTAATATAGTTCTTATTTCATTATTTACATCTGTTTCTGTTGTTGGTCTGATTTTATCCCACTCTGCTATATTTTTAAATTCTGTATAAACAGCCCCTATCTTAAATAAAACCCCTATTACAAATAAAATAATAGTTATTTGTAATAACCTATCCAAATATTTCTTTGGTCTATTTATAATTGCATCCATTTCACTTGAAAAGCTATTTTCATCTCCAAAATTACGCAATGCTATATCCATACTTTCTTCTTCGCTATGTCCTTCACTAATTAAATCATTAACACTATCATAAAGATGTGCCTTCATTTCTTCCTTTAATATCTTCACTTCTTCATCATTTTTATCAAAATCTTTATATACTTTATCTACAAAATTATCTATCCTCTTCATAATGAAACCCCTCCATAAAATTACTTATAAGTTCTTGTAACATACTCCACTCTCTAATCTTATCTTTAAAAAGGTTTTTACCTTCTAGTGTAACTTTATAATATCTTCGTCTTCCACCACCTGTAGCTTCTTCATCATTCCAATAACCTTCTAAGCAACCTTTCTTTTCTAATCTTTTCAATGATAAATACAATGTTGCTTCTTTTATTTCATAATTAACTTTTGATTTTTCTCTTATTCTTTTAGCTATTTCATATCCATACATGTCACGTTCCAGTAACACTGATATTATCATAGTATCAATATATCCTTTAAGTATTTCCTTATCGAACTCCATGTCTATCCTCCTCACAAAATAATCTTTTCAAACTACTTTGTATTATTAAGTACTTAATATTATTATAATGTTGAGTACTTAATAATGTAAAGTACTTTTTTATAATTCTTATTAAAACCTTTCTATAAACTTGAATATTAAGTCATTTATTCCATAAAAATAAGGAAGTTCAAAATGAACTTCCTTAGCCTATACAATATCTGCACTATCTATATTTCTTATGGATATATAAGTTCCGATTACTCCAAGCATCGCAAATATAATTGGAATTATTATAAATGTACTTAATGCAGTTCCACTACCATTACTTAATATACTTGTCACAATAACTCCTGTAATAATAGTTGAACCTGTTGTTCTTCTCCTCATGCCTACAAATACAGGAATTAAGCTAACAAATGCAAATATAAATGAATATATTAAACAGTTTATTAATGTCTTTGATATCATATCAATTGTTAAAGTATCTTGTAGTATATGAGTAAATGAATTAATTAAATATATACTGACATCTAGAAAAATATTTGATGCAAACATTGCAATAAACGCAAATATTACAACTATTACTATTTTTGAAATCATAATTTTCATTCTATTAATTGGATACATAAACATAAGATTTATAGTTTTATTATTATATTCTCCAACTATCAATTTTGCTATAATGCTTGCTGAAAATATTATGAAAACTGCTCTTACTGTTAATCCATTTAGTTCAAATACAAGGCTATAACTTGAAAATTCCTTGGAATCCTGAGAAACAAACACTGTCATAACTATGGCTGCTAGCATTATTAGATTAGCTATTACTGCACCTTTTACCCCTATTCTAAACTTTTTTAGTTCTAACTTCATTAATTTAAGCACTTAAATCCCCTCCATTTAAAAGTTTTAAGAAATGATCTTCCAAAGAAATATTTTTCTTGTTTATTGCGTCTATTTCTACCCCATTTAAAATCAACGCCTTAGATATACTATTTTGCGAAACCTTTAAATCATAAACTCTTATCAATGAATTATTGACCACCTTAATATTAGAAATATTAAGCTCACTTTCTAATATATAAGCTGCTTTAGTACAATCTTTAGTAATTATTTCTACATATTCAGTGTTCTCGTCTCTAATACTTTCCATAGAAATCTCTTCTATTAATCTTCCATGATTTATCACACCTATTGTATCTGCTATTTGTTCTATCTCACTTAAAATATGACTTGATACCAAAATAGTCATTCCATATTCCTTGTTTAGCATTTTAAATAAATTTCTAATCTCCTTAATTCCAATTGGATCAAGTCCATTTATTGGCTCATCTAATATTAATAATTCTGGTTTATTTATAATAGCTCTGGCAATTCCTAACCTTTGCTTCATTCCCAAGGAATATTCCTTGACCATTTTGCTATCTATATCCTTTAATCCTACTAAGTCTAATGCCTTATCGATAGCTCCTTTGTCATAATAACCCATATATTCACAATGTAATTCTAAGTTTTCTCTTCCAGTTAGTTTATCATAAAATACTGGGTATTCTATAATGGTTCCTATCTTTTTTAATATTTCAAAAGAATTATTCATCAGCTTATCACCAAACACTTCTATCTCTCCACTTGTAGGCTTCACAAGATTAGTAATCATCTTCATAATAGTTGTTTTACCTGCTCCATTTGGACCTAAAAAACCATATATTTCACCTTTTTTAATATTCATATTTACATTTGTAACAACATTTTTATCCTTAAAAGATTTAGTTAAATTTGTAGTTCTCAATATATAACTCATGTTCTTGCTCCTCTCTTTACTTATCTTCTATAATTCTATTCTAATTTCTGGACTTCTCTTTTTTATTAATCAAATCTTACAAAATCCTTAAGTTACGTGCATAAGGAAGAAACCTCATCCATGCGCTGCCTGTTTAGCATTCCTTCGGTTTTGCCCATGAATTCTGTACCTTTAAAATTCAACTCTCATCATATGAATCTAACTTATATTAGAAAAACAAGATGCATTATATTGAAACATCTTGTTTTTTATAATTTTTAGTATGTTATTCTTTTTAGTTTTACTGTAAAGATGGTTTTCTCATAAGGTTCACTTTTAAGATAAATTTCTCCACCTAACTTCTCAACTAATCTTTTAGTAATTGTTAGTCCTAACCCACTACCTTGGAATAATTTATTTCTTGAATCTTCAAGTGTATACATTCTTTCAAATACATTCTCTATTTGACTTTCCTCTATGCCTTTTCCTTTATCTATAACTTCAATATATGAATATTCGTTATCGAACTTAAGATTAAATTCTAAGTAGTTCCCATCCATTCCGTATCTAATTGCATTTGAAATAAGATTATTTATAATTCTATCTAAAACTTCATTATTTCCGTGAGAGTAAATAGTTTCTTCAGATATATTTATATTAACCTTTACTCCTTTATTATTTAATATATCATAGAAATCTAATATATTTTTTCTACATATTTCATTCATGTTAACTCGAGTAATTGGAATGTCCTTATCACCCGATTCAAGCTTTGCTAAATCAAAAAACTTGTTCATTAAATCTATAACTTCCAAAGTTTTATTATGAACCTTAGAAAGCAATTCTTCTCTTTCTTCACTCTCCATATTATTATCAAGTTGTATTGTTTCTATATAACCTAACACCACTGTTAAAGGTGTTTTTAAGTCATGAGAAATATTTGAAAGCATTTTCCTCATTGATATTTCTTTTTTTCTATAATCTACAAGAACCTTTTGGCTATAATCTAACAAGTTATTAATTTCTAATAATAATCCTTTTATTCTTTCATCATCATTTACAACTAAAATTTTCCCATTCTTACCTTTACTCGTTATCTCTTGCAACTTATCTTCAATATACTTTAAATTTTTGCTTCTCTCACTTTTGGACAAGTACTGAAATATAATTACTCCAATAAGTATGCCTATTATTACAAGTAAAAAAATAATCATATTAGTTCCCCTCCAGCTTGTATCCTATTCCCCACAACGTTTTTATATACTTAGGTTTTGATGGATCATCTTCTATTTTTTCTCTAAGCCTTCTCATATGAACATTAATAACATTCTCATCCCCAAAATAGTCATCATTCCAAACAAAACTATATATTTGTGCTTTTGTAAAAACCCTACTTGGGTTTTTAATAAATAATTTGAGTATCTCAAATTCCTTCGATGTTAACTGAATAGAATCTCCATTTTTAGTAACTAAAAAGTTTTCAAAGTTTATTGTAAGCTCTCCAAGCTTTGCTATATTGTCCTCTCCTTTATTTATTGTAGACGAATATTTTGTAGCTCGTCTAATAGAAGCCTTAATTCTAGCAGAAATCTCAATCATAGAGAAAGGCTTTGCTATATAATCATCTGCACCTAAACCCAATCCTATGGCTTTATCTACATCTGTGTCCTTTGCAGACATAATTAAAATTGGAACTGAACTTCTTTCTCTAATTATTTTCATAGTTTCCATACCATCTAATTTGGGCATCATTAAATCCAAAATAACTAAATCATAATTGCCCTTTAGAAATTTAGTTATCCCATCTTCCCCATCATAAGCAGTATCTATATTAAAACCCTCTTTAGTCAAATAATTTTTAACCATATCACTAATGGATCTATCATCTTCAATCATTAATATTTTATCATTCATATCTCACTATCCCCCTCTTTGTATTTATTTTTTAGTTTAATTTTTTCTTAAATGCTAAATCCACGAAACATATACCAAGTGCTAAGGAAATTGATATGGAGAAAGATCTAAAAACATCAAATTTTTCTGGTCTAAAGAAATAATCAATAGAACAAGATGTTCCACCAAAAATCACAGCCATCAATAAAAATTTGATAAACCTTTTTCTTATTTCTCTTAATTTTAAACTCCTAATATTCATTAAAGTTTTTATAATTAAATAAAAAACCATAACAAATAAATAAATTGCATATCCTATTACACTTATAATTGCACTTTTACTCTCTATATTTTTACTGATTACCACAATAGTAGCCACTGACCATATTATAAATACTATATACATTAATTTAATAATATTTTCTGATTTTATATTTTTCATATTTTGCCCTCCTAATCAATTATAGTAGCAATATTTTTTAACTTATGTAAATTGTACCATAAAATTACTTATTTTTAGATATATTTATTAAAGCTCCTTATGTTATCTTAAGTAAATAAATTAAGAGCCTTACATTTACTGCAAGGCTCTCTACATAATATATTATTAATTATCATTATCTAATTCACAAACATCATCTTCTGTTAAATGGTATGGGCATGTTGAAACATTTATTTTCTTCTTTCTAAGTAGTGTTTCTCTTAAGAAGAAGCCTGTATGATTATGAAGTACTCCGCCCCACCATTCATGAGTTTCAAACTCAGGTAATATTACTGTAACTTTTTCATTATCTGTTGTTGCATCTGCAATTTGATTTATATACTGAATTAAAGGAGTAACTACTGCTCTATATGGGGAATACTTCGCAACCAAAATAATATCAGTATCTAACAAAGCCCATCTAGCCTTCAATTTTTCTAAAGCATCTTTATCCGTTGATATATGTATAGCTATTACATGTGGACTTATGCTTTGAGCATACTGAAGAGCTGTTAAAGTAGCTTTATTTAAGCTTGCAAGCGGTACTATAACAATATGATCAAATTTTACTTTAAGATCATAATTTTTAAGTGAATTATTGTTTAATCTTAATCTACATGCAACACGATCATAGTGATTATGTATGCTAATCATAACATACACAACAATAGGTAATGCTAAGATAATTATCCAAGCTCCTAAGAAGAATTTAACGCACACTATAACACCAGTAGTAACTAAAGTAATAAAAGCTCCAAATCCATTTATAACTGCACGGGAACGCCAGCCAGCTTCCTTACTCTTCATCCAATGAATAACCATTCCTGATTGAGCTAAAGTAAATGATAAAAATACTCCAACTGAATATAACGGAATTAACAAATGAACATCAGCTTTAAATGCTACAACAAGGAAACATGCTACAAATGAAAGTGCAATAATTCCTGCTGAAAAACTTAGTCTTTTACCTTTAATAGTAAATTGTCTTGGGGCATATCCATCTTTACCTACAACATACATAAGCATAGGAAATCCAGTAAATGCAGTATTACAAGCCATAAGTAATATTATAGCTGTACTAAATTGTATAACATAAAACATTGGTCCATAGTTAAATACACCATATGCTAATTGAGCTATTACAGTTGGTCCACCATCTTTAGGTACAACTTCATAAAATCTTGCTAATATTGAACTTCCACCAAATATAAATAATATCAATCCAGTAAGCAATACCATTACTATCTTAGCATTTTTTTGAGCTGGTTCTTTAAAATTTGGTACTGAATTACTTACTGCTTCTAATCCTGTAAGTGCAGAACATCCTGAAGCAAAAGCCTTCATAATTAAGAATACACTTAAACTTCCCATTCCCTTTGTAACCTCAGGATCTATTACTAATTGATGAGGCTCTATATGTAAAACGAGATATTTAAATAATCCATATAAAATCATGAAAATCATACTTATAATAAAAATATATGTAGGGATACTAAATATCTTTGAAGATTCACTAATTCCTCTTAAGTTCATGATGGTTAAAACTATAATTAATGAAATTACAATTAAAACCTTATGTTCATTTAATTCTGAAAATGCTGAGGTTATAGCAGCAACACTTGCACTAGCACTAACTGCAACTGTAAGTATATAGTCAATTAGCAGTGCAGCTCCAGCAATTAATGCAGCTTTTGATCCGAGATTTTCCTTAGCAACTATATATGCTCCTCCCCCATGAGGATAAGCCCTTATAATTTGTATATAAGATATAGTTAAGATTAACAATAATCCAACAATCATAAAAGAAGTCCAGGTAAGCCAGCTATATGCCATCGCTCCAATAATTGGTACCAAAACCAATAAAATTTCTTCTGCTGCATATGCAACTGATGAAACTGCATCACTTGCCATTATTGCAAGTCCAAAAGGAACATTATACTTTTCCTGGGCACTCTGCTCATTGGCCAATGGCTCCCCTATAAGTATGTTCATAAACTTTTCAAGCATTTTATAATACCCCCATTAGTATTCGATATTTTACTTTAAAAATTTGTTTTTTATTTAGTTATTTCGAAAATTTATGTACCATCAAACATAAATATAAATTTACCAAAGTTAATTTTAACATAAATTACTTAAAATCAAAGTACTTGTTCACATTGTTGTCAAAAGTTTAAAGTTTGTTAACAAATGACACAGTAAATATATAAACCTACCTAGATTCTTTCTATCCAAGAAAGTTTATTTTTAAAACTTACTTTATTTATTGATTATATAGTTATAAAGATTCAAAATAGCACTTTCTTTTATCATATCTAGAAATATACTTAAACCCACTATCTTTTAAAAGTTCATAAACCAAGCTTATACCTTCACCAACTCTGTCAAAGCTATGTGCATCAGATCCAACCGTAATTATTTCTCCACCTAACTCTCTATACCTTCTTACTATTTCTAGTTTAGGCATATATTCCTTTCGGTTCTTTAGAATAGAAGTATTAATTTCTATCCCCTTCCCCCTTTCGATTGCTCGTTTAAGTATACTATCAATTAAGTCAACATAATTTCTATATTCATATTTTCCATACTTTTTCCATGCATATCTTTGTACTAAATCTATATGCCCTATAACATCATAATTGCTTCTATCAGCTATTTCATACAATTCTTTAAAGTAGTCTTCATATACCTTTTTCAAGTCATACTTTTCTAGATAGCCAATAACTCCAATAGTATCAATCCTATGTAGAGAACCTATTATGAAATCTATATCTTTATCTTTTATATACTCCTCCACTTCTTTTATGTATTTATGTCCTTCTCCAATTTCTAATCCAATTTTCATTGGTAAAACTGAACCTTCTTGTCCATTATACTTATTAATTTCTTCTATATAGTCATCATATTTTAAATAACCATAACTACTATCATTTTCATTCATGCTTATATGCTCAGTTAAACATATCTCACTTAAATAGCTTTCCTTTGCTTTATTATATATATTTTCAATTGCTTCTTTAGAATCTGGGGAAAAGCTTGAATGCAAGTGATAATCTCCATAGTACTTTTTCATTCTTTTTTCTCCTTCTTATGTTTATTTCTATTGTTATTATTCTATTATAAATCTATTTTAGATTTTGTTAAAGTTGTCTAGTAAAATGGCATAACTTGGATAAGAACTTTTCGTATATTTACACTGCTATATTAAAATAATAAATATTGTTTAACAGATTTAAAATTAGAGATCTTGGAGGTGATTACTACGACAGATAATCCAAAAAATAATACGTTAACAAGTAACATTGATAATAATATTAAGATATTTAAACAAATTTTTTCTACTGATGTTAATGATGACTTTACAATAAAAAATCTACAAATAAAATCCTTAATGAGAAAAGGTGCTGTGTTATTTGTCGATCCATTAGTTGATAAACAAAGAATAAATGATCATATAATTTCTCCTCTTTTATTTACAATGCTTGATAACATTTCAGGTGATATAGGCACAATTTTAGTTGAACAAGTACTTTCACTTAAGGACACCAAAAACACTAATGATATCAATACTATAATAGACGAAGTGTTAAGCGGAAATACGATTTTACTTATCGATAAATGCAATACAGCTATAATTCTTAATACTGATAATTTTCAACATCGTGCAATTGAAAAACCAACAAATGAAAATACCTTAAAAGGTCCTAAGGAAGCCTTTACAGAATGGGGGGAAGGAAATAGATCCTTAATTAGAAAATCCTTAAAAACTCCCACTCTTGTTACAGAGACACTTTCAATTGGTAAAGATAAACATAGAGCTGTTTCATTAATGTATTTAAATAATTTAGTTAATTCTGAACTATTAAGTAAGGTTAAGGAAAGAATATACTCCATAAATAATGAAGACATTGATAGAATTGTTATGCTAGAACAATGGATTGAAGATAGACCTTATTCACTAATTCCAACTACCTTTACAACTGAACGGCCAGATAGAGTATGTTACTTTTTGAAAGAAGGTCATATTGCACTTTTAATGGATTCTTCTTCAAATGTCATCATTGTCCCAGTAACTTTTTGGACATTTTTTCATACTGCAGACGATATGTATCAAAGGTGGATTTTTGGCAACTTTCTTAGAATTATACGAGTAGTTGCTATTTTTATAGCCATAATGCTTCCTGGACTTTATATAGCCGTAACTAATTTTCATACAGATATAATTCCTACAGATTTAGTTATTGCCATTGCTGCAAGTAGAGAAAAACTTCCTTTTCCAGCTTTAGTTGAAATACTTCTAATGGAGATGAGCTTTGAACTCATTAGAGAAGCTGGTGTAAGAATTCCTACTGCTGTAGGTCCTACCATAGGTATAGTTGGCGCATTAATATTAGGTCAAGCAGCAGTTGAAGCCAATATCGTAAGTCCTATATTAGTTATTGTCGTTGCACTTACTGGATTATCATCTTTCGCGATTCCAGAACAATCCCTAGGCTTTATAGCAAGAATAAGTAGATTCATCTTTTTATTTGCAGGAACTCTCGGTGGTTTCTTTGGAATTGGATTAATTTTAACAGCAGCTATTGCATATACAAGTGTAGTTGAGTCCTTCGGAGTACCTTTCTTTTCTCCAAAATCTCCACATTACCCATCCTCAAAGGACTTTTTTACAAGACTACCAATATTTAAACTAAACAAACAACCAATGAATCTAGAACCTCAAAATTCTAATAAAAATGAATAGTACAAATAGCCTAGAGACTAGTCAATATAACTAACAATTGGTGGGTGAAAAATTATATGTTTAAGAATTCTGATAGCAAAATAGGAACTAAAGAAACAATTACTTTAATCACTATTTTATTATTTACAAATACTTTTAATAATACTCCTTCCTTTATATTTAAAGATGCAAAGAATGCGGGGTGGGTAGTTCCTATTTTTTCGGCAGTAATCATTCTAATTCCAATACTTTGCACATTAAATCTATTAAAAAAATTTAAAGATAAAGGATTAATTGAGATAATTTATATACTTATAGGAAAATATGTTGGTTTTATTTTGATACTCCTCCTTATAGTATTAAATATTTTCTTTTTAATCGGAAACATAAGAGACAATTGTAGTACCATAAGTACTTTATTTTTCCCGAAAACTAGTACTGAAATTTTAGTTTTTACTCTAATTGGATCAAGTTGTTATTTAGGATCCTTAGGGCTAAAAGCAAGTGCAAGAACTGCTTTTCTTTTTCTTTTTTATTTTATAATAAATTTATTGTTAATTTTAATTTTTTCTAAACATCTTATAATCCCAGCTTTTTTATTTCCTTTAGCAGGTGGTGGAATAAAAAGCATTTTTAAAGCCTCACTTTTAAATGTACCTATATTTCAAGTTATTATATTGCTATCTATCTGTTTTCCTATGTTTAAAAATCATAAAAGCTTTAAAAAATCTAGTTTATTTTCATTATTAATATCCTGTATTCTTATAGCAGTTATATTTATAATTCTTCAAATGACATTTGATTACCCTGCAACAAGCATCATAGCACTTCCATTTTTTACTTTTGTAAGGCTAATTAATATCACAAGATTTTTAAGTAATTTAGAAGCACTACTATTTCTTCCTTCAGTAATAATATTAGTTTTATATTATTCTGTATATCTTTATCTAGTAACTGCAATGTTTACATATTTACTTAAACTAAAAAAAATTGAACCCTTTATTTTACCAGTTACCGCATTAATTACTTTACTATGTTTAATTCCAGAAAACTCCATAAAGATATCACTATTAATACACACGTATTTATTACCTATATTATCCACTTTTATTATTATACTTCCGATAACATTATCAATTATTGCGCAATGGAAAGGGGATTATAATAAATGAAAATAAAATCTATATCTATCTTTCTTCTATTTTTTATGACATTGTCTTCTATATCTGGTTGTGTGGATAGAACTGAATTAGAGGAACAAGCTTATGTATCTGCAATAGGTATAGATAAAGGAACGGAAGATAGATTAAGCATAACTTACCAAATTACAAATGTAAGACATGGGGCTAAAACCGAAACTGATACAGGTCCTAAAAATGAAACTATTACATTTGAAGCTCCTGATTTCATTTCAGCACGTCATCTTGCAAACACAGTTATATCAAGAAGAATAACACTAACTCATGCAAAAATTCTAATTATTGGAGAGGATTTTGCACGTGACCCTGACTTTTTTCACCAATTAGAAGCCGCACTTCGTGAAAACCAACTAAAAAGAGGTATGAATATACTTGTATCTAAAGAACCTGCTTCAGAATTTTTGCGTGCTAATGATCCTAAAGTTGAAAATAGAACCAGTAAATATTTCGATTTTATGTATGATAGGTGGAAGGATACTGGTTACGTTCCGGAATCTGACTTAAATAAATTCATGCAAAGAACAGAAGGAAAGTCTAGCTTATATTTAGCGGTATATCTTTCAGCTACAAAAAACACTCCAAAGCATATATATACATCCCCTGACACATTAGGTAATGAAGCTGATTATCTTCCAGGAGAAATTGATATTGAGGGCGGTAATCCGACTCAAATGATAGGTTCAGCTGTCTTTAAAGATGGTAAAATGATAGGGGTTTTAACTGGAAATGAAAACCGCATCAACGTGATATTAAGACCTTCTTTAAGTGTCAGGAGCATGATATTTACATTTGAAGATCCATTAGATAAAGAATATAAATTTACAGCAAGAATTTTGCAGTATAAAAAAAATAAATATCATTTTAATATTAAAGGTACTTATCCTGAAGTTGAAGTAACAATCCCATTAAAAGTAGAAATTCTTGCAATTCCAAGCTTTACAAAATATGTAGAAGACCTTGAGAAACAAGAAATACTAAAACATTCTATGGAAGATCAATTAAAAGTTGCTTCATATAAATTAGTAAGAAAAACTCAGCAAGAATTTAAAGGTGAGCCCTTCTTATGGGGATCTCAAGTTTTAAGGCCAAAATTCTTCACATATGAGGAATATAAGAATTACAATTGGTCTGATAAATATCCTAATGCCAAGGTAAATATTGATTATAAAATTGACATTTTAGGATTTGGTAAACAAATGAATCCTCCAGAAAAAGATAATAAATAATAAAGGATGATATATATGCACTTATTAATCATGATTTTATATATTTTTATATCATTATACACATTTAAACTTTCACTCAAGACATGGAACGAGGGAAATAAATTTGCCAGTGTCAACATCTTCATTTTAGCAGCTATACTTCCACCTCTTTGCATTTATGTTGAGTTCTTTTAATTAATATAGACAATTCTTATTCATATGTTTTACTTATACTGTATTTGTTTTTCTAATGAAGCATAAGTAATAATATACTCTCCCAAACAATATATTGAGAATGAAAGACCGTTAATTTTATGTCAAAACACTTAATAGAGGGTTTTAAGTTCAACTAGTAGTTTATTCATGTGTTTTAAAACACGAATAAATTAAGTTTCCTATAAAAAACCCTATACATAAATCAAATTAAATAAAGGGGAGATATTAATGAAAAAATTTTTAGGAATCGTTCTTACTTTAGGTATTGTTGCTTCACTTGTAGGTTGTGGAAATAAAACTGAAACCACAACTGCAGCTAAGGTAGACACAAGCAACATAAAGATGGGAAGAGTTGAGTATGCTGCCCATGGGACAAAATGTTTCACAGTTGCAGTAGTAGCTGTATCTGGAGATACTATAGTTGGTGCTTCTATTGATGACTACCAATTCATGGGAAAGGATGTTGCAAAAGGAGTTCCAAATTCTGATAAAGATTTTGGACTTCAAGGTTATAAAGATCCAAACATGGTTTTAGCTTCAAAAAAAGCTAATGCAAAATATTATAGTGATTTAATGAAAGAAGAAGCGAAGGCAACAAAACCACTTGATGAGTCTTATGCTGCTATTGAAAAATATGTAACTGGAAAAACTGTTGCTGATTTAGAAAAAACCTTAAAGGATAATGATGCCAAGAAAATGGTAGATGCAGTAAGTGGAGCTACTCTTCAAGATACAAAAGGATATGTTACTGCCCTAGTTGAAGCTGCAAAAACCGCTAAATAATAAATTTAAGGACTACAGTATATTGGCTAAATTCAAATATACTATAGTCCTATTTCTTAATTAATTTCTCTTTCGCATACATCCTCATCTGATAAATGATATGGGAATGTAGAAACTGCAATATTTTTATTTCTTAATAATGTTTCTCTAATAAAAAAGCTTGTATGATTATGTAAAACTTCTCCAAAACGTTCATGCGTAACAAACTCCGGAACAATTACTGTTATTCTTTCATTCTCAGCAGCCGCATCTACAATCTGTTCTATATTTTTTAATAGAGGTGTAACTACTGCCCTAAATGGGGAATATTTCGCTACTAGTAAAATATCTGTATCTAATTCACTCCATCTTTGTTTTAGTCTTTCCATAGCTTCTTTATCTGTAGAAATATTTATAGCGATAACATTATCACTTATACTCTGTGCATACTGTAATGCTCCAATCGTTGCTTTATTTAAGCTTGCAATTGGAACTATTATAATATGTGTATATTTCACCTTTAAATCAACTTTTTTCAAATTTAATTGACTTATACTTAAACGACAAGCAACTCTGTCATAGTGTGCTTTAATTTTTAATTGAACTAATATAATAATTGGAATTAGAATAGCAACAATAAAAGCTCCTTCACTGAACTTCTCTACTAGTATTATAATTGTTGTTAATAAGGTAACTAAAGCTCCAAATCCATTTATACAAGCACGTTTTATCCATCCCTCACTTTTTTCTTTTCTCCAATGATTTACCATACCATATTGGCCTAATGTAAATGATATAAATACACCAATAGCATACAATGGTATTAGTCTATGAGTATCAGCTTTAAAAATAATAACTAATAGGCAAGCTATAAAAGACAATGCACCAATTCCAAAAGAAAAACTTAGTCTTTTCCCTCTTATTGTAAATTGTCTAGGTGCAAAGCCATCCTTTCCAACTATGTACATTAGCATCGGAAATCCTGTGTAAGCAGTATTGCATGCCATAAGTAGAATTACTGCTGTACTAAATTGTATTACATAATACATAAATCCATTATGAAATATAGCTGAAGCTATTTGTGATACTACTGTAGGACCATTAGTAATTGGTACTGCAGTATAGAAAATTGTAAGTATAGAGGTACCGCCAAATATAAAGAATATCAATCCTGCAAGTAAAATCATTACTGTTTTTGCACTTTTTTGGCTTGGCTCCTTAAAGTTTGGAACAGAATTACTTACTGCCTCTACTCCTGTTAATGCCGAACATCCTGAAGAAAATGCTCTCAAGATAAGAAACAACGATAAATTTTCTGTTGCAGTACTTGGAATTGTGTACATTGGTTCTGGATGAATATTTAGTACAAAATATTTAAACAATCCATAAACGATCATAAAAACCATACTGAAAATGAAAATGTAAGTTGGTATTGCGAATATTTTTGATGATTCACTGATACCTCTTAAATTTAATATAGTTAAAACTATAATAATGCTAACAACAAATAATACCTTGTATTCTGATAGGCCACTAAATGCAGAAATTATAGCATCTGCACCTGCGCTTGCACTAACTGCAACTGTAAGTATGTAACTTATTATTAGACCTGCTCCAGCAGATAAACCAGCTTTAGTACCTATATTCTCTGTTGCAACCTTGTATGCTCCTCCCCCTTGAGGATACGCCCTAATAATTTGAATATATGAAATTGTTAATATGATTAACAATCCTATAATCATAAAGGATGTCCATGTCAACCACTGATAAGCTGTAGCTCCTAAAACAATTAATACAAAAAGAATTTCTTGAGCCGCATATGCTACTGAAGAAATAGCATCACTTGCCATAATTGCTAATCCAAAAGGAATGTTATACTTTTCACTACCTCCCTGTTCATTCGCTAAAGGTTCTCCTATCAGTAGATTCATAAATTTTTCAAGCATATTATTTTACCCCCGTTAGTATTGAATAATTTCTTTAAATTAAATGTTAACAACTTAAGTTTTACAAATTGTTCATTTATATCTGACAGCAAACATAGTCATAATTCTATCACATTTTTTTAAAAAAATATCTAAAAATTATCTTAATTTATTAAAATTTGATGAATATTGTAAAAAATAAGGACTATAAGTGAATTTTTTGCATAAATCCGCTTATAGTCCTATTATTTTTAATCATCTTCCAATTCACAAACATCTGCCTCAGATAAATGATATGGATATGTTGCAACCACTATATTATTCTTTCTAAGTAAGGTTTCTCTTAAAAAGAAACCTGTATGGTTATGTAAAAAACTTCCCCACCACTCATGGGTTTCAAATTCAGGCAAAATAACTGTGATTTTTTCATCTTCACCTGCTGCATTTGATATTTTATCTATATAATCTAAGATAGGTGTAACCACAGCTCTAAATGCAGAATACTTTGCTACTAATAATATATCTGTATCAAGTAATTCCCACTTATGCTTTAATTTTTCTAAATCCTCTCTACTAGTCGATATATTTAGTGCAATTACATTCGAACTAATACTTTGTGCATATTGAAGAGCCCCAATAGTAGCACTATTTAAACTTGCAAGTGGAACAACAACAATATGATTATACTTAACCCTTAAATTTGTATTTTTTAAAGATGCCTTTGTTACCCTTAACCTACAGGCAACCCTACTATAATGTCTATGTATCATAACCATAACATAAACTATCATAGGAACGAGTATTATGACTATCCAAGCACCATGAATAAATTTTTCGTATGCAATAATGCCAGTAGTTACTAGTGTAACAAATGCACCAAATCCATTTATAGATGCACGTATTCTCCATCTAGTTTCCTTACTTTTTCTCCAATAAATTACCATACCTGCTTGAGCTAAAGTAAATGACATAAAAACACCAACTGAATATAAAGGGATTAAGAGATGAGTCTCTGCATTAAATGCTATAACTAAGAAACATGCTACAAAAGCTAGCGCAACTATTCCCACTGTAAAGCTTAGTCTTTTACCTCTTATAGTAAACTGTCTTGGTGCATATCCATCTTTACCAACAACATACATCAACATCGGAAAACCTGTGAAAGCAGTATTGCATGCCATTAGCAAAATAATTGCTGTACTAAATTGAATAACATAGAACATAATTCCATTGTTAAAAACCCCATATGCAAGCTGAGCAATTACAGTTGGTCCTTCATGTAAAGGAAAAACCTGATAAAACCTTGCAAGAAAAGAACTTCCACCAAAAATAAATAATATTAACCCAGTTAATAATATCATTACAATCTTTGCATTCTTTTGGGCTGGTTGTTTGAAATTAGGTACTGAGTTACTTACGGCTTCTAATCCAGTAAGCGCAGAACATCCTGATGCAAAAGCCTTTAAAATCAAAAATACACTTACACTTCCTATGACATCCATTCTTTTAGGTATGTGAACCAATTGATTTGGCTCAATATGCAAAACTAAAAATTTAAATAATCCATATAAAATCATAAAAATCATACTAACAATGAAGATGTAAGTAGGTACACTGAAAATTTTTGAGGATTCACTGATACCCCTCAAATTTAAAATTGTTAAAATAATGATTAAGGTGATAACTATAAGAACTTTATATCTATTAAGTTCAGAAAAAGCTGAAGTTATTGCCGCCACACTTGCACTTGCACTTACTGCAACTGTAAGTACGTAATCTATCAGAAGTGCTGCTCCTGCTACAAGTCCAGACTTAACTCCTAAGTTTTCCTTTGCAACAATATAAGCTCCACCACCATGTGGGTAAGCTCTAATAATCTGTATGTATGATATTGTAAGTATTAAAAGTAGCCCTATTATCATTAAAGATGTCCATGTAAGCCAATTAAATGCGGCAACTCCTAAGACTGGCACCAAAACAAACAAAATTTCTTCTGCTGCATATGCTACAGATGAAACTGCATCGCTTGCCATAATCGCAAGTCCAAAAGGAACATTATATTTTTCATGCGCACCTTGTTCATTAGATAAAGGTTCACCTAGTAATATATCCATAAACTTATCTAGCATATGATTACCTCCAAATAATATCCTGCTAACATATTAAAATAATTTTTTCAAATAATCATTTATGTTATTTTAACCTAAATAAAAAAAAACATAAGCAAATGGAAATTTTAAAAAGAAAAAAACCTTTAGAATTAATTCTAAAGATTTTATATTAAAAATTTTATTTTTTTTGTACCAAAGCCAATGCTTGATCTATTAATTTATCTGCTCTCATTCTTCCGTAATCAAACATGTCCATAATAGCTACTGGAATTTCTTTATTAATACATACATTCTCTATTTGTTTAATCTTAAATCTAATCTGTGGACCAACCAAAACTACATCAATATTATCTAAATGCTTCTCAATTTGAAATTCTGAAAATGCATTAATCGAAATATCTAATTGCCTTTCTTTTGCGGCTTCTTTCATTCTAACTGCTAACATACTTGAAGACATTCCACCAGCGCAAACTAAAAGTATATTCACCATAAACCTCTTCCTCTCAAAACAACATATATAAATTTTATAGTTATAAAGAATAAATGTCAATGTTTACATATTTTTCTTATAACTACATTTTTTATTATTTTTATCCTTAAGTTCTACTGCTCTTTTTTCATAAATTTCCAGTTTAGTCATCCCCTAGCACTATTAACCAAGTATCTCAAATCTATTTTCTTTAAGAATGCTGTAAATCTGTGTATTTAAAAGTTCTCCAATTGCGTGACCAACAATACTTAAATCATCATCTGATGCGGTATCAGATATATTCAAAAAAGCTTGTCTTTTAAAAACGTCATGTCCTTCTTTATCTATGCCAGCCTTATATTTTATCACTAATGAAAGTGATGATAAAATTGCTTCAGCCATATATATCACCTCCTTTATATCAATTACATCATGAATATATGCTTCAATTATACTTATCTACATTTAAGGCAATTCCATCACATTGAAAATTTAAAAATCAAAACATTTTTTCATAACATATATATTTCATGAAGGAGGTGATTTTTTATGGAAGTAAATGAACTAATTAATTTAATAGGTAATGTTGGTTTTCCAGTTGCTATTTCTGCTTATTTATTAATTAGACTTGAGAAAAACATAATTGGCTTGACCTTATCTATTAATAAACTCAATACAATTATTTCAACAAAACTTGGAGTAGTTATTGAAAATGAGTAATAAGAATGCTTGTTTGAAAAATTTTCAACATTTTGGTAAATTTCACAATAAGGACATATATCCTTAATGTAGAGTTCAGAAAGGAGGTTATGTAAATGGCTATAAACAAAGTTATAAATTCCACCACTCTTAGTCTAGAAGTTCAAAGTGGAACAGATGCAGCTGGTGCACCTGTTTTCAGAAAAAAGAATTTCTCTGGAATTAAGCTAACTGCAGCACCAGAAAATGTTTTGGATGTTGCCCAAGCTATTAAAGGTATTTTAAACAATCCTACCAGAGATTTATTTTTAAACGAAACTTCTAAGCTATCAAACAACTAAATTCAACTTAAAATTTATTATGGAAAGTAGGTGAAATAATGGAATATGTACTTTCAATGACCTTCGTAACTTCAGGTGGAGATAAAGCTTCTTTTTCTATTACTGGAGTAAAAGAGTCAATAACTGAAGCAGAAGTCTCAGCATTAATGGATACAATAATTGCTAAAGATATATTTATTACTAAAAGTGGTTCTTATGTATCTAAATACGGCGCACAATTAACTGAAAAACAAGTCACAAAATTTGATCTTTAGTATATTATTACTATCTACATTTGAATATTAATAGTTAAAAAAGTGAAAGAGTTCAACTTATCAGTTGAACTCTTTCGTTTCATTATATTAATTGCAGAAAACACATAATTATTCTTTATTTCTAACATACTTTAAAGTTATACTAGGATTACTGGTTTTAATTGATCTTATTTCAAACTTATTTAATGATGCTACAAATGGAGTAAGCTTTGTATATCCATAGTTTCTACTATCAAAATCTGGATACCTCTTATTAAGGGTACTACCAAGTTCACCTAAAAATGCCCAACCATCTTCATCAGAAATTTCAGTAATTATAGTTTTAATAGCTTCTATTAGTTTTTCTCTACTTATGGTACCAACCTTATTCTCTTGATTCTTATGAACAGTCTTAACACTTTCTGTTTCTTCAATATTAGATGCCATAGATGCAAGCACCTCAAGATATTTAAACTTTTCACAGGCAGCAATAAATGGAGTTGGGGTTTTCTTCTCCCCCATACCAATTACATACATTCCAGCTTCTCTTAATCTTGACGCTAATCTTGTAAAATCACTATCACTTGAAACTATGCAAAACCCATCAACATTTTTTGAATATAATATATCCATTGCATCAATTATTAATGCCGCATCAGTTGAATTTTTTCCCGTTGTATAATTATATTGTTGAATTGGAGTTATGGAATAGTTCAATAGCACATTCTTCCAAGGTGCAAGCTGTGGCTTAGTCCAGTCTCCATATATTCTTTTATAAGTAGGTACTCCATGATTTGAAATTTCATCTATGATATATTTTATATATTTTTCTGACACATTATCTGCATCTATCAAAACAGCTATTCTCTTATCCTTATCTTTATCCATTATTTATCTCCTTCTTTCTTAAGCGATAACTTATCACTTAACTTATACCTATCTTTATTTATTCTACAAACTGACTAATATTTCCTTCATTCTATCATTCCTTTTTGAATGTAATCCTTATTATAAATGATATTATACTATAATATCATGACTTAACTTCTACTTAATTATATCTTAACATTAAGATGTTATTATTAAAATAAAAGGAGGTGCAACGAATGGTTAATTTAAATATTTGCATTGATATCGATGGTACAATAACAGATGCTTATTATTGGCTTGATTTTTGTAATGAATACTTTAATACTAATATAACGAAAGAACAAGTAACTGAATATGCTATTCATAATGTGCTAGGCATTGAGGAAGAATCATACAACAAATTTTATAATAAAAATAAGTTTATACTCCATGAGGATCAGCCCTTAAGAGAAAATGTTCAAGAAATATTAGCTAAATTATCTGAAGATAATAGTATATATTTTGTTACTGCAAGAGATAAAAGTCTTAGTATGCTTACACACAGATACTTAAGAAAGAATAATATTCACTATAATGATTTATTTGTTTTAGGTAGCCACTATAAGGTAGATAAAGCAAAAGATTTAAATTGTGATATATTTATAGAAGATAATTATGAAAATGCTATTCAGCTATCAACTGCTGGCTTCAAAGTTCTGCTGCTTAATACAAACTACAATAGACATACTTTAAATGAAAATATCACAAGAGTTCATAACTGGAATGAAATATATGAAATAATAGAAAAACTGTTATTACAAAGTAAGGCTATGTAATAACAGTTTTTTATGTGCATGTGTAGTCCTCTATTTCTTTATAATTGGTATCCACACTTCTGAGAAAAATCTATCATCGTCTGCTGTATAGTATAATTCCATTTCTGGCCCTTCAGCATGCTCGTAACCTGAGCTTGGGAACCATTCTTGGAATATACGTCTCCATAATTCTTGAATCTTATCTGTAACTTCTGATTCATAGTGCTCCTCTGTTCTAAATACTACCCATGTAAAAGGATCAACTGAAACTGAGGTATATTCTTCTGGAACTTTAAGTTCATCTTCAAAATCAACAACACCTATCATATATGGCATAGTATCTTTTCCTGTATCTCTATATCCCATAATTCCATTAGCATCACAAAGTTTAAATTCACTTTCAGTCTCAACTTTTTGTTGTACCTCACTTAATTTGTCTAGAATACCAGCCTCATAACATTCTTCCCAAAACTTAGGTATCCTAATTAAGTTGTTACCATTTGTTAAGTCAATAACCTCTTCTACTCCAAAAACCTTAAATGAACCTTTTTCTACGATTTTATAATTCATCTCTGCATCTCCTTTTATTGAAATATGAAAGGATAATGGTGGATAAGCTTTTAAAAGTGTTCCCATTTCTCTGGCTATAGTTGGTGAAACCCCATGCATTTTATTAAATGCTCTAGTAAATGCCTCAGGAGATTCATAGCCATACTTTAGCGCAAGATCTATTACCTTAATACTGCTATTTTGCAGTTCTAATGCTGCTAAAGTAAGTCTTCTTCTCCTAATGTACTCAGCCAAAGGTACATCTGTTATAAAAGAAAACATCCTTTGAAAATGATAATTTGAACAGCAAGCTATCTTAGCAACTTTGCTATAATCAATTTCCTGAGTTAAGTTATCCTCAATGTAATTTATAGCTCCGTTCATTCTCTTAAGCCAATCCATTCACCCACTCCCCTTCATTTACAATTATAGCCAGAAAGTATTAATAATACCTTGCATATTATGCACCAATTTGCAAGGGTACTATACTTTGTTAGAATCTTTATTATTGAATAAGGTCCTAATTTTTGATATTATTCCATGTAAAAATATACTTATTTAATACCTAATCTCATACGATAACAAAATTCCACCTCAAATTCATCATTTCCATAAACATCAAAAATCTTCATTTTAAATGAATCTATATAAGGATTAATTTCATTTATCCCTGCTTTGATAATAGCTTGTAACCCTCCTTGACTTAAAGCCATCTCAATAACTCTTTGAGCATTACAAATTTCAGTATTTGAGAAAACTATTTCTCTTGCATATTGAAAATGCCCACTTTTTTTTATATTTGAAAGATGCTTATCTTTATCCCATCTAATAGATTTATCTTTAATAGCAGGATGTCTAGATTCTATTTCATGCACTTTTTCAAAGAGTTTGGTATATTCAAGTTCTATCTCTAATTTATATATTGGTGGCCAATCACAATCATAAACTGCAAAAATTCCACCCTTCTTTAATATTCTTTGTACTTCATTTAAAGTAGTCTCAGGATTCATCCAATGAAAGGATTGTGAACATGTTATAATATCTGCTGAATTATCTTCTAGTCCAGTTTTATCTGAAAATGCAGAAATGAATGTAATATTTTCTAAGTCAGAAGCTTTCTCTTTTGCTATTTCAATCATATCTTTGCTTGGTTCTATTCCAATAACCTTATTACTTATTTTACTCCAAACCATTGATGAAAGTCCTGTGCCACAGCCCAAATCCACCACAAGCAATGGCTTTTTCCTTAAATATTTCAGTATAATTTGTGTAACTTTTTCAGGGCATCTCGGTCTTGCACTATCATATATATCGGCAAATCCAGAAAACCTATCTGCATTAATTTGTAAATTCTCTTTCATTATATTTCATCCCTTTCTATTTTTATTATAGCACAAAGGGACATTTTGTTTGCTTCACAAACAAAATGTCCCTTTACCTTATTTTATTTTCTTCTCATATCTGCTATACATTATAAATGCCACAAATGAGAAGAATATTGGTCCTATAATCATCCACAAAGTTGATTTAAAATCTGGCTTGTCCTGTAATATAGGATCAATTATTGTAAATAGGTTTGCAAAAAATACTGTAATTGTAACTATTACTGCTGCAATTACTCCACTTCTATAACTTTTGAATATTACGAATGGTTTTTCTATTTCTGTCTTCTTTTTAAATCCAATGAACGCTATTGCTATAAACAAATATGGCAGCGTCATTGCAACGTTAGTCATAAGTACTATATATGAGAAAAACTGTGATACTCCATCTCCACCAAATGCTGTAAGCATTACAAATGCACATACTAACCCACATTGCATCCACATAGCATTTCTTGGAATTCCATCATCATCTATTTTACTAATGGCTTCTGGCCATAGCTTTTTCGGTGTTCCTTCTATTATTTGCTTAATAGGAGAATATATTAATGTAAAATATGAGCCTGTATATGCTAAAAACATTGATAACCCTACTACTCTAGCAAAAAATGCTCCCATGCTAACTGCTGTTGCCTGTCCTAATCCAAAACTAGTACCTATTGTATAACCTAAATTATTCATTATTATATAAGTTATATTAGCAAGGTTAATACCCTTAGTTGCACTTAAATCATTCCAATTTAAGAACATACCACACATAAATATACCTAATGAGTATCCAACAGCAATTATTGTTGCAGATATAATCATTCCTTTTGGGAATGTTTTTTCTGGTTTTTCAGTTTCATCAACTAGTCCACCAACTGCTTCGATACCGCCGTATGCAAATATTGCAAATACCAAAAATGATAATATATTTATTAATGAATTACTATTTGGATTAGGTGAGTTAATAAATGTTCTTACTGATGTAATTGGTTCAGCAAGTTTTCCACCATGTAATGCAAAAACTAAAATTGCTCCAATTAGTAATACAACATTAAGTAATGCAATTGCTGTTCCACCTACTGACGTTACCTTGCTTACACTCTTTAACCCCTTAGACGCAATAAACGTAACTAAAATAACAAATAATATTGCTAGTATTCCAAGTATTTGCGTTGATGTTAAACCTAAAAATGAAAGTTCATCAGTGATATCCCTACCAAAGACTAGATTTGAAAGAGGTATCCATATCTCCGTTGCAACACTTACCATCCAAATTACATAGGATGAATACCACATAAAGGTTCCTATAAACGCAAACTTACCTCCAACGGACTTCTCCATCCAAGAATATATTCCGCCCTTTTCTTTTCTAAATGCGGTTCCATACTCTGCCATCATAAATGCATAAAGAATGAAAAAGGTTAATCCTGATAATATATACCACGGAATTGCCGCGTATCCCATCTTATAAAAAGCTTTTGAAATATTATTGAATCCAAAAACTGATGTAAAAACCATTAATACTAATGGTACTAATGTTAATTTTTTCTTATTTTCCATTTTGAACTCCCCTATTGATGATATTTTTCCACATAAGTAGAGATTATAAAATAAAAGCAAACCATTTTCAAATACATTAAAAATCATTTTATCAATAGAATGGTTTAATATATCGAATTTAGCAAAGTAACTATCTGTTTTTTAATATATCATTAATTACATTTCGAAATTGATTCATATTATTTAAAATGCAAAAAATACTCCTTCCAAAAATAGCAAAAACTTTTTTCCCATCTCTTGACAAAAATATCTCAAAGTATTACATTAATACTATACCAAATCAGTATACATTAGGAGAGATTATATGAAAATAACACAAGAGGCAGATTATGGATTACGTGTAGTACTCTATTTATCAAAATTAGAGCAAGGGGCTAAAGTTGACGCAGCTACTATATCAGAGCATGAAGGCTTGCCATTAAGATTTTTACTTAAACTTTTAAGGAAACTTATTGCCAGTGGAATTATAAAGTCCTTTCGTGGTGTTAATGGTGGTTATTCTCTTAACAAACTTCCTGAAGAAATCACACTTAAGGATGTTATAGAATCAATAAATGGTCCTATTTACGTAAATCGTTGCATGATTGATCCTTCCTACTGTAATGCTCATAAAGGTAATCGCTGTGAAATCCATAGAGCTTTAGGAGGTATACAGGAAAGCCTCGTATCTAAGCTTCAAGGAGTTAATTTTAAAGATTTAAAAGAGGGGAAATACTAATCCCCATTTTTTATAATTAATACTATACCATTTTGGTATACTTTCAAGGAGGAGTTTTAAATGAATACTTGTGGAAACTGTACAACATGCTCAAGTGCTGATAAAGTTCTTGAGAATTTTATTGCAAAGGTCGATGTTGAAACCTCTCATCATAGAGTGGAAACTCAAAGCATTAAGTGTGGCTTTGGTCAGCAAGGTGTTTGTTGCCGTCTTTGTTCAAATGGACCATGCCGTATAACTCCAAAATCACCTCGTGGAGTATGTGGAGCTAATGCTGATACAATTGTTGCCCGCAATTTTTTGAGAGCAGTAGCTGCTGGAGCTGGATGTTATCTTCATATTGTTGAATCAACTGCACTTAACTTAAAGAAAACAGGAGAAAACAATGGAACTATTAAAGGTGTAAATGCCCTAAATCACCTTGCAGAACTTTTTGATATAAAAGAAGATGATATGCATAAGAAAGCCATCTTAGTATCTGAAGCTGTTTTAAAAGATTTATATAAACCAAGATATGAAAAAATGGAGTTAACAGAAAAAATGGCTTATGCTCCAAGATTTAAAAAATGGCAAGAACTTAATATACTTCCTGGCGGTGCTAAATCCGAAGTTTTTGATGCTGTAGTAAAAACATCTACAAATCTAAACAGTGACCCCGTTGATATGCTACTTAACTGTTTAAATCTTGGAATATCCACTGGTCTCTATGGACTTACTTTAACAAATCTACTTAATGACGTTATGCTTGGAGAACCAGTTATTCGTCCTGCAAAGGTTGGATTTAAAGTTGTAGATTCAGATTATATAAACATAATGATAACTGGACACCAACATTCAATATTTGCCCACATGCAAGATAGACTTTTAGATGAGGACATTGTAGCAAAAGCTAACGCTATTGGCGCTAAAGGCTTTAAACTTGTAGGATGTACTTGTGTAGGACAAGACTTACAACTTAGAGGTGAACATTACAAAGATGTTTTCTCTGGCCATGCAGGAAATAATTTCACAAGTGAAGCTCTTATTACAACAGGCGGTATAGATATAATTCTATCAGAATTTAACTGTACATTGCCTGGTATAGAGCCAATTGCTGATGAATTCCAAGTTAAAATGATTTGTCTTGATGATGTTGCCAAAAAAGCGAATGCAGATTATATAAACTATAGCTATGAGGAAAGAGAAGAAATAACCTTAAAAATAATTGAAGAAGCTGTTAAAAGCTATTCAGATAGAAGAAAAAATGTTGGTATAAATATACCAATGGATCATGGTTTTGATGATGTAATCACTGGAGTTAGTGAAAATTCACTTAGAGAATTCCTAGGTGGCACTTGGAAGCCTCTTGTTGATTTAATAGCTAGTGGGAAAATCAAAGGGGTTGCTGGTGTTGTTGGTTGTTCAAATCTTACTGCTAAAGGACATGATGTATTTACAGTTGAACTTACAAAAGAACTTATTAAAAGAGATATCATAGTTTTATCTGCCGGTTGCTCAAGTGGTGGTTTAGAAAACGTTGGCTTAATGTCACCTTCTGCTGCCTCCCTTGCTGGTGATAACTTAAAAGCTGTTTGTGAAAGCTTGGGAATTCCTCCAGTTTTAAACTTCGGTCCATGCTTAGCTATAGGTAGACTTGAAATAGTTGCATCTGAGCTTGCCAAATACTTAGGAATAGATATTCCGGAACTTCCATTAGTTTTATCTGCACCTCAATGGCTAGAAGAACAAGCTCTTGCTGATGGGGCATTTGGACTTGCTTTAGGGCTTCCCCTACATCTTGCGATTCCACCTTTTATAACTGGAAGTAAGGTTGTTACTAAGGTTTTAACTGAAGACTTAAAAGATATTACAGGTGGACAGCTTATTCTTGAAGATGATGTAATTAAAGCAGCGGATCGTCTTGAAGAGATTATTCTTAATAGAAGAAATAGTCTAGGCTTAGCCTAATTAAATTTTAGGAGGATAATGCTTATGAATAGGATAGTAATAGATAAAGCTATATGCCAAGGGTGTTTAAATTGCACCCTTGCCTGTATGGCTGAACACAATGATAATGGGACTTCAATTTTCAGCTTAGATCTTGAAGATACAAAAAATGAAAGCAGAAGTTATATAACCTTGGATTCTAATGGTAAAGCATCTCCTATTTTTTGCAGACATTGTGATGAACCTGAATGTGTCAATGCTTGCATGAGTGGAGCTATGACTAAAGACTCAATAACTGGTGTTGTATCCTATAATAAAGACAAATGTGCATCATGCTTTATGTGTGTAATGTCATGTCCATATGGAGTTCTTAAAGCTGACGATAATACAAAAAAAGTTATTTTAAAATGTGATTTATGTAATGGAAGATCAGTTCCTAGATGTGTTGAGAATTGTCCAACTGGAGCTATTTCCTTAAGTAAGGAGGCATGAAAATGAGATATGTAATTATAGGGGCTAGTGCTGCTGGTATAAATGCTGCTAAAACTCTAAGAGAAACAGACTCAGAATGTGAAATAGTATTAATCTCCAAAGATGAAAATGTATATTCTAGATGTATGCTTCATTTGTATATAAGTGGTGAAAGAAACTTAAATTCTCTTTCCTTTATTGAAAATGATTTCTTTGATAAAAATAAAATAATTTGGCTTAAAGGATTAAGTGTTATGCAAATAAACGACACATTAAAATCTTTAGAATTAAGTAATAATGAAACTTTAAGCTATGACAAACTTCTAATTGCTTCTGGTGCTTCAGCTTTTATTCCTCCAGTTAAAAATCTAAGAGAAGCTACAAATGTATTTCCATTGAGAAATATAGAAGATGCTATCTCTATAGCAAAGAGATATAAATATGGAGATAATGTAGTTATAATAGGTGGAGGACTTGTTGGCATTGATGCGGCTGTTGGATTAATTCACAAAAGTGCTAGTATTCATTTAGTTGAAATGGCTGATAGAATCTTACCTCTTCAATTAGATAAAACTGCTTCCTCAAAATACGAAAACCTTCTTATTAAAAATAATGTTAAGTTATATCTTAATTCTTCAGCAAAAGAAGTTATTTTAAATGAAAAAGGGGAAGCTGCTGCATTAGCCTTAAGTGATGGCTCTGAAATTTCATGTGATTTAATTATTGTTGCAGCTGGAGTTAGACCTAATATAGATTTTATAAAAGATACTAAGATTAAGACAGATAGAGGTATTTTAATAGATAATACTTGCAAAACAAATATAAAAGACATATTTTCTGCTGGTGATGTGACTGCCCTATCCCCAATATGGCCAGTTGCAGCCAGACAAGGTAAATGTGCTGCACTTAATATGTTAGGTAAAGAAGCAACTTGTGATGACAATTTTGCATACCTAAATTCAATGAAATTCTTAGGTCTTGAGTCAGTTTCAATTGGAACAATTGAAGCTCCAGATAGCACTTACACTACTGAGATTTGTGAAACAAAAAATGTATACAAAAAAATTATTCATAAGGATGGAATAATTTATGGTGCTTTGCTTCAAGGAGATATATCTTACTGTGGGATTTTAACTAATCTAATAAAAAATAAGACTAACATTTCTCACATAAACAAAAGTATATTTAAATTAAACTCAGCTGATTTCTAAAATTAAAAGGTTATGTTTGATTAATAATGCAAACATAACCTTCTTATTACTCTTAAAGCCATTTTTTAACTAGTGCATTGAAAAGTTCTTCTTGTTCTATTTGCAGGTTATGTCCTGCTTTATCTAAAACTGCAAAGGTTGCCCTTGGGTAATTATCAAGGACGTTCCAGGCATCTTTATATCCTACACAATCATCTTGCTTACCTAGAAGAATAAGAGTTGGTTTATTATATTTTTTATCTAGCTTATCAACTGCAAAAGTGAAACTATATCCAGTTTTTATAAACTTCTCTATAAATTCCTCATTAGCCAATTCTACACCACTTATAATTTCTTTCTTATATCTTTCATAAATTCTTTCACTTTGAACAACTGTGCTATCATTGAAAGAACTAGCTTCTTCAGTAGTTAATTTAGATAAAACTTGTTCATCCTTAACTAAAACAATATGTTCCGAAACATTTCTATCGCTATACTTAGGTAATATTACTGGGCATATTAATAAAACCCCTTCAATTCTATCAGCCATTTTATATACTAACCCTCTTGTAATATATCCTCCGTAGGATTCACCTGCAACTAAGAAATTTTCATTAGGAATTATTTTATTAATAAACTCCATTACAATCTCTAGCATAATATCAGAATTAATTATCCACTCTGCACACTGGGATTTCCCCATACCAGGCAAATCTAAATATATCCTTTTATAATTTTCTTTCTCACTAAAAATAGGTTCCATACATCCAGTCATTATCCTATGATCTACACCATAACCATGTATCATAAGTATGGGTTTTCCCTCACCAATTATTTCATAATTTAAAGTTAAATCTTTTACTACACACTCCATACCGCTACTCCTTTTATACATATTACTTTTCTAAGTTAATTATAATATTCTTATACGTGAACATAATAGTTAATAAACATTTCTATACTATTCTTTACTTAAGAAAAGCTACTACCTTTTAAGTCTATAAAATGTAGTAGCTTTTGTAATATTTATTTTTTAGAATAAATAATTTTCTTTATACTCTCAACAGATAGAAAAAACTCTTCAGCTAACTCTTTAATTTTATAGCCGCTTCTATACTTCATAAAAATTTCTTCATTTCTACATTGTATATAAGCTCTAGTACCTGAGTTTTCTCCCCATCTTTTTCTTTTCTCTGCTTCAGATGGTATATAAATATATCCACTTTGAACATATTTTTGGATTTCCTTAACTAAATCCACCGGTAAAATTGTTTCTGCCTTAATATATCTCACAAAGCTCAGCTCCTTAAATTTATACTTAAAATTTAAGAGGCAAAGCCTGTACATAAATGACTATTATTATGCGACTAATATTTAATTCTACGCTCTCTATGCAAATTGTCGCCATCTGTCATACCTACAGACTTTGCACAGAGCAATAATGTATTCTGTCTTTCTAAAAGTTGTGATCTCATATTCTCTCCCCCCCATTATCTTTTATAAATAATAACAAAAATTATAGTTGTATTCAATGAAATACTCTCATGATTTATAGGTTTTATATGCCTTGTAATCTATATATCCTCGTTTTTTACTTTCAATCATAAGCAATAAGTTTATAAAATGAAATGGTACTAATGCAACAATAAAGAATATATCATTTGGAGCAAAAATGCTTATTAATACCCCACATGCTACAAATACTAGAGCGTTAAATATTGAAAAACTTAATTGTAATTTAAAATATTCACTTGGCTTTATAATCTTCATTTCATTTCGTTTGACATATCCCTTGAAGTAGTAATTAATCTTACTCTTATTTAATAATGAATATAATAAGTATATTAACCCTAAACCTATCAATATCATCCCGAGCCAATTCAATTTAACACACCCCTTCAGATTATTAAGCACTTACTAATCTTAAATTCCCTATTTACTAATTATAACATTCCATGCAATTAGTGTATACTAAAAAGGACTCCTGTGTTCTATTTAGTAAAGAAATTGACTTAATCCACCCTCATTATTATAATATGAAAAGACATTTCAATATATTGTTTTTAGGAGAATACCTACATGTTTAAATATTTGCTTCAAGGATTTTTATTTGGGATTGCCTATGTGGCACCTATTGGTACACAAAACTTATATGTAATTAATACTGCCACTATAAAAAGTGGGCTAGAGACCTATAAAGTTGCACTTATAACGATTTTCTTTGATATAACCTTAGCTATTTCATGTTTCTTTGGATTTGGTTTTCTTATTGACAAGTTTTCAATATTAAAAGGATTGTTACTTTTATCTGGGTGCATACTTGTAGCTTATATTGGCGTAGGATTAATACGTTCCTCGGTTCAAATTTCTGATGAGAAAAAAGTGGACAACTCTCTTTTTAAAATCATTTTATCTTGTTTTGCAGTTACTTGGTTAAATCCTCAAGCAATAATAGATGGATCATTACTTCTAGGTGGATTTCGTGCCTCTATGCCAATTGATATGTCTCAATACTTTATAATTGGAGTTTGTTTTGCTTCATTTATTTGGTTTAATGCTCTTGCAACTTTCGTAACAATATTTCGTAGCAAATTAACTAATATTATCAAATGGATTAATATAGGTTGCGGAACAATATTGATTATTTACGGTATAAAATTGGGATATTCCTTTATTCAACTATATCTTTAAATAGAAAAAGATTTTTTATTAAGGCTATGTTAAAGAATAGTGTTGATAATAAATCTTTTTTAAAGGAACTCACCAAAGAGTTCCTTTAAATTGTATTTAAAAACTGTTATTAATTTATTATAGGCTACTGCAAATAGAGTTATTTTATTCTTTCATTAATACTTTCAAAAATGTATTCTGTTCATTTTCATCATTTTCTCCATCTGGTAATAAATGAAACAAAACCTCATTTTCTTCCCATAAACCACCGATAGGGTTAATCATGTAATTTGCACATTGATTAAGCAACTCAAATTGTACTTCTAAACGATTTTCCGAATATAAATTTGAAATTATACGAAATAAGTTAGGCTCATGAGTTTCAATAAGTTTTAAGTATAGTTTGGGTTTGCCAACTTCCCATCCTTTAATTCGTGCATAACATGATAAAAACCAATCAAATTGCGAATAAATAAAATACCTTGTGTAGAGTTCATTATCATGTAATCTATGTTTTAATTTATCAAGTATATGCTTAAATGTAAATCTAAATAGCATCTTTTCAAAATCGGATAATTCTCTTGGGGTTGACCAAGTAATTTGAATTCTCCTCAATATATCTGCTGTTATATTGTTTCTATCGTATAATATTTTACAATTAAGATGTACTAATAAAAATTCATTTAGTACAACCTCTGACATAAAATCTTCCACTGATAAGAGCATGCAATCAACAGGAATACCCTTGATATGAAAATGAACTCCTGAAAAGTTCTTGGAAACAGGCTTGTCGAAAATTATAGTTAAATCGTAATCTCCACCGACAGACATATCAGTATAGGTTCGTCCACCATATTCAACTATTCCTATCACATTTTCATTTTGTTTCATTTGCTCAATAAAACTCTCAATACTATCAAATGTATTTCTATGAGTTAGCAATTTATTCACCTTCATCCGTCTATTTAATCCATTATACAGAATATTGACAGTATTTTCAAATATTTAGTATAATTATATATAAACTGCCTCTCGAATCCTGAAATCCTTTAATTTTGTATCGGAATGAGATGTGTGTGATTGCACCAATAAATTTTTGCTCTTGATAGTATCTTTCTCTGTGTTAAAGAGTTCAAGCCATTTAAACCAATACATATAGTTGGCAAGGTATTTAGTTGCAACACCATTAAACCTATCCATCCACTTCTTGCGTTTACTATGAAAGGCATTAATATGCTGTATATGATATATACCTTCTTTATGTTTACCACGCTTAATTTGTTGAAGTTCAATACCTAAATTTTGTGCGAATTTAATATAACTCTTGTGAGAGTCTGTACAAAGGATGGCTTCATCCTCAATCCTATCCCTAAAGAGTCTTTCTAAATCTGTATGCTTCATTCTTCCTTTGCATATAAGTTCAGTAACAAGATTTCCCGTTCTGTCCATAGCACATAAAACGCAAACCTGCTCCTTTGAGATACCTCTTTTTCTCTTTTCGGTCTTACTGTTAAAACTACCTTTAACGCCTCTTTTATGGGCTTTTCGTGGCATAACAAAAGTAGTATTTTTCTTATGGTTTCCTTTAAAAGACTCCCTAAAGAAAGCCTCGTCAACCTCTATAACACCACCGACACTTCCTACACACATAAAGGCTCTAATTGCGTCTAATATTTTATGTCTCCAGTAGAATGATGTAGGTATGCTTATTTTAACTTCATCGGCACACTTTCTTATGGAGTAGCCATTTATCATGCACTTGGCATATTGTATCCATTGCTTAACATCTTTTTTGCTATTATGTTTTGGTGAGAGTGTAAAGTCAGTAAAAGTCTTTCGGCAGGACTTGCAGATATATCTTTGCTTTCCGTTATACTTTCCATTTCTGGATACTTCATCATGTCCACAATGAGGGCAGACTTTCCCCCTTGAAAACCTGTTTTCTTTAACAGCATTTGTAACCTCTGTAGCAAATGAACCTAACACAAATACTTCTTCAAGGTAGTTTAGAATTTCTTCTTTTCCTGCTGTCCCTAATGCGTCTATATCATGTTTTACCGACTCTACTGTTGGCATAATAAGACCTCCATAATCATTCGTATGGTCTTATTATAACCAATTTTACAGGTAGTAGTCAATTTTCAACATAGTTCTTTAACAGAGCCTTTATTAATATAAAAAAAGAGGGATATAGTTAAATATCCCTCTCATCCATATTATATATATCTGAAAACTCAATTCTAATTCTTTCTACACAATTATCTATCATGCTATTAACTTGTTTGTTGCTTTCTTCTCTTGTAATATTGTCAGCTATCTTTATAGGAAGCTTTATTATAAACTTTGTCCCAACCCCATACTTACTTTGAACATCTATATCTCCACCATGCATTTCAACTAGAGATTTTACAAGTGATAATCCAATCCCACTCCCCTCATGATTTCTTGCGAAGGACTTATCAACTTGTCTAAATCTATCAAATATTATATTCAACTTTTGTGGAGGAATTCCAATCCCTGTATCCTCTACTGTTATCGTTATATATTCTTTTCCATCAAGTATATTTACAAATATATCTCCTCCTGCTGGTGTAAATTTTACAGCATTGGATAGAAGATTTAAAATTATCCTTTCAATTTTATCTAAATCACAAGCTATTATCTTTTCTTCTACATCGGTATCAAAAGTTAATGATATATTATTACTATTAATATATTCAGCCACTGACAGAGTGATTTCTTCAACTACATTTATAATATTGCAATTAACCATATTAAGTTCAAAATAGCCTGAATCTAATTTCGTAGAATCGATTAAATTATTAATTAATCTTAAAAGTCTAAAACAGTTTTGCTTTTCAATCTTTAAGTTGTTTAGTACTTTTTCTCTATCTATCGGCTTGTCTTTATTTTGCATTTCCATTTCAACAATCTGTGTTACTCCAAAAATTATGTTTAATGGCGTTTTTAGCTCATGAGATATATTCCCAAAAAATTCTGTTCTTAAGTTCTCCAATTCATAGGCTTCCTTTTGTGACGCAAGCTCAGCTAACTTTCTATCTGTAATATCCCTAACTGTAGTTATTATATCTTCATTTTCATCAAACTTAATAACACTAGTATTTAATTCTACCCAAAACTCATTTCCATCTTTATTAGTAAAAATACACTCAAAAACAATAGTGTCATTTTTTCTAGCTTTTTGAAATGATTGCATTAATTGAATTTTAGTTAGTATTGATTTTTCTGACATTAAATCGTTTATATTCATATTAATAAGTTCAACATTTGAATACCCAAACATAGTTGTCGCTGTATGATTACAATCTATAATTTCCCCATAAAAATCATGAACAAAAATAGCATCGTTTACAGAATTATAAATTGTGTATAGATATTTTTGATTCTTAGCTAACTCTTTCTTAGAACCTTCATATACAAGTTGTCTAAGCCCACTTTCAGCTAAAGTATTAACAAGCCCTTGGTAATATCCTATTATATCTTGTACCTTTTTCTTTGAGTACCTCGGTACTCTATCAAGTGCTTCCATATAAGCTTCTATATCGAATTCAAATTGCAATGCTTGATTATAGAAGAAGTCTCTGTCAATTTCCTCATCATCATAAAAGAATTGACCCATGAAAATTGTAGCAAGATGTTCTCCTGCAATTATAATTGGAACCCCTATGTCCCACATATTATTTAAGCACTTATACTCAATATATTTTCCTTTGACAAGGTTTTCATTAATACTCTTATCACTTAAAGTGCAGCGTTCATTTGTTTCTTGATGCCCTCTATGAAATTTTGTGCAAATATCTTGCCATCCAATTTTAACATAAATAGTTCCATCAACATCAATAATTCCTACAGGAATACCTGAAATGGCATAGAGGCTTTCAGCCATTTTTTCTAATGCTTTTACATTTACTAATTCCGAAAAATTTAATTTTCCCATAAAAAACTCCTTATGCATATATAATGCATTTAAGAATTTACACATCACAGTCCAACTCTTAGTCGTTTCAACTAAGAGTTGGACAATGAAATGTAATATGATTTTTGCATTATATGTAGTATCTTTTAATTAAACAAATTTATCTCAGAATATTAATAAAACTAACATATTGAAAATACTGTATTTTACAGTATTATATCATGTAAATAATGTTTAAAGAAGTATATTTTGGATTATATAGAAATATATTGTCGGATTTTATAGTACTTTTAAATTTCTCCTTTAAAAACAAAAGGTAACTCAAAATTAAATGAGTTACCTTTTATCTATTTTCTTGATTCTGGATTATTAAACCATTCTATCGTTGCTTCACCTTGGTCCTTTGGAATGATACTAAAAACATGATCATGTAACCACCCAATTGTTTTTCCTTTTAAATATTGTCTCATTTGTTCTTCTGCTTCAAGCATAACAACCTTTATAGTACATGGACATTTTGTAACTACATCTGGCATATTATTCTTATCAATCAATATACCATTTTGCCTTATTTCTGCACATTGAAACATATGTGAAGTTCCCTCTACTGCTTCTACAACATCCCAAAATGTAATTTCCTCTGCATTACGTGCAAGTTCATATCCTCCATTTACCCCAGGAATAGATCTTACAATTCCAGCTTTTCTTAACTTTGTATATACCTTTGATAAGTATGTTTCTGAAACCCCTTGAAAGGTGGCTAAATCTTTAATTCCAACTGATTTACCTGATGGAATGTCAACCATATATAATAAGCAATGTAATGCATACTCTACCCCAATTGAAAATTGCAATAAAATCACCATCCTAATAAAAAATATAATCTTCCCACATAATACTTCATAAACATTTATTAGTCAACATATATCATGGATAATACTTATCTATAATATATATTGACTTTTTTAAAATATACGCATATAATAATTATAGACAACACTTATCTACAATATATCTATTATCTATTTCTAGGCGTTGTTCAATATATTTTTAGGAGGATTTATAAATGTTATCAGAAAAATTTTATGACGTATTAAAACATGAAGGTGTGGTTTCAATAGTATCCTGGGGGACAGATGAGCCACATATTGTTAACACTTGGAACTCATTTATAGTTGTTACAGATGATGAAAGACTTTTAATTCCTGCCGCTGGAATGCGTAAAACTGAAAAAAATATCAATGAAAATAGCAAAGTAAAATTAGCACTAGGTACTAAAGAAGTTTTAGGTTATAAGGATTACCAAGGTACTGGATTTGTAATTGATGGAACTGCAAAATATCTTGAGTCAGGTTCTGACTTTGATATGATGAAAGAAAAATTTCCATTCTTAAGTAGAGTTTTAGAAATAACAGTTAGTTCAGCTGTTCAAAAAATCTAGAAAAGTAATAAAATTTAACGAGAAAGACCCCCATATAAAGCCCTTGAGATATAGAGTCTTCCATATATATCTCGAGGGCTTATATTTTACCCCTCATTTTTTTCTTTACTCTGAATATACATAATATATAAAAAGTGACTGATATATTATAAAAGGAGTTGTTTCATTTATGGATAAATTAAGTGCACTATTGAATGAACTTAGAGAAAAGAAAAATCTATCTTTTACCGAATTAGAAGAACTAACTGGCATATCTGCATCTTATCTATGGATTTTAGAGACAAAAGCTAACAAAATTCCTTCCCCAAGAATTTTGAATACTTTAGCTGATTTTTATAATGTTAATTACGATGTTTTTATTAATGCAATAAAGAAACGATAATAAAAAAACTAAGAGATATTATATCTCTTAGTTTTTTATTAAACATTCTATGTTAATATCTTTCAGCTAATCCTTTTTCTACTCTCCATTTAGGAGGTTCCTCATTTTCACTGTAATATTCTGTTATTTCTTCTATAAGATTATCTTTCAATTTGAAAAATGACGTTACGTATAGTCCTAGAGTGTTTTCATCAGTAAATATTCTAGCTACTGTAATTATAGTTTCTCCGCATTCATATATTTTTTCTAGATCCACGTACCATCTTCCAGGATATCTTTTATTAAATTCTATATATTTATTTTTACCTTTAAAAACCTCTTTTGTGTTAGGCAACCATATATATGCATTGCCGTTCATAAGTTTACTAAGACCATCAAAATCCGCATTATTTATGCACTCCCAAAACGATCTAATTACTCTTTCTCCCATAACAAATTCTCCTCTAGGTCTAAATTTTTGCTCCTTTTATAAATAAATACTAATACAATTCATATTTTATCATTTTTTCTTTATTTTAGTAATATCATCCAAGGACATAGTGTTTAATTGCTATAAAGTTAAAATAGTAATAAAATAAGTAGAGATTCTTTATAGAAAAATTTTTAGTTTAGTAATGACGAAAGTGAGTGAAAACATAGTGAAATTTCAACCGAGAACAAAAGGAATTATTCTTGTAATTATAGGTTCAATGCTATGGGGAGTATCTGGCACAGTTGCGCAATATTTATTTCAACAAAAAGGATTTACTCCTGAATGGCTTGTTGTAATTCGTTTATTAGTTACAGGATTAATTTTATTATTATATGCTCTCCTAAAAGGTACTGATGATATATGGAAGGTTTGGAAAACTAAACATACAGCATTAAACCTTCTACTTTTTAGTATTTTTGGTATGGTAGCTGTCCAGTATACTTATTTTGCAGCTATAAAACATGGAAATGCAGCAACTGCTACTATACTTCAATACCTATCTCCAGTAGTAATTGCCTGCTATTTAGCAATAAGAAGTAGAAAGTTGCCAAGCCTCCATGAAATCATAGCTATTTCCTTAGCAATGTTAGGTACCTTTCTTATAATTACAAAAGGAGATATTCATAACATTTCAATTTCTAAATTAGCATTGTTTTGGGGAATTCTATCTGCCTTTGCAGCTGCATTTTATACATTACAGCCTCGTCCTTTAATTGCAAAATATAGTTCTACTATTATAGTCGGATGGGGAATGCTAATTGGAGGAATTGCCTTTAGTTTTGTTAAACAACCATGGGATACTTCAGGTACATTGTCCGTTAATTCTATATTAGCTATTATATTTGTAGTTTTATTTGGAACTCTCATTGCTTTTTATTGTTATATGGAAAGCTTAAAATATATAGACCCTACTGAAGCAAGCATATTGTCTTCAGTTGAGCCTCTATCAGCTGCACTTTTATCTGTAGTTTGGTTACATGTTTCTTTAGGAATTATAGAGTGGTTAGGTATCATTTGCATTATTATCACTATAATGATTCTTTCATATGCAAAAAACAAATCTAGTAATAACATTAGTTCATAGCAAACCTTTCTTGAGAAATTTATACAATTGATATATTTACTTAGGGAAAGCTTAAAAATAGCTTTTCCCCAAAATACTTATCAAGTAAGTTAAACATATTTTGCTTAAAATGCACCTTTATATTGCTCTGGATAATCAACATTTATATTCCTACTCTTAGCTTCATTTAATACAAAATACGGATTTCTTAAAAGCTCCCTACCTATCGCAACTAAATCTGCTCTATTATTTGATATTATTTCCTCTGCCATTTTCACATCTGTAATTAACCCAACAGCTATTGTAGGAATATTACATCTGGCCTTAATCTCACTTGAATAATTTACTTGATATCCTGGATAAACTTCAATTTCAGCAGGAATTAGTCCTCCAGTACTAACATGCACTATGTCTATATATTCCTTAACCTCATTTATAATCTCAACCATACCGTTTAAGTCTAATCCTCCCTCTTTATAATCATAGGAAGATACTCTAAGAAAAATTGCTTTTTCTTTTGGCCAAACTTCTGCTACTGCTTCTAGTATTTCTTTTAAAAATTTAGTTCTGTTTTTTATACTTCCACCGTACTCATCTATTCTTAAGTTTGATAATGGAGATAAAAATTGATGGATTAAGTATCCATGTGCTCCATGAATTTCTATCGCATCAAATCCAGCTTTATCAGCTCTTATAGCTGCTTCTTTAAAGCTTAATATTATTTCTTGAATTTCATCTTTAGTTAACTCTTTCGGTAATAAGCTCTTTTCATCAAATTTAACTGCACTTGGTGCTACCGCTTCACCTGAAACTCCAGTATATTTTCTTCCTCCATGATTTAATTGTATCGCAACTTTTGAACCATATTTTTTAACACCACTCACTAGTTTTTTCAAACCATCTATATGCTCGTCACTCCAAATTCCTAAATCATTATCTGTAGTTCGTCCATTTTTAACTACTCCTGTAGATTCAAGTATTATAAGTCCTACCCCTCCAATTGCTCTTGTTACATAGTGATTATAGTGAAATTCATCTACTTTACCAGTCTCATCGGATGAGTACATGCACATTGGCGGCATAACCACTCTGTTCTTTAATTCCATATCCTTCAAAGTAAAATTTTTAAATGTGTTCATAATTTTAATCTCCTTTTTATTTAAGTTTCTTGATTAATATCATTATATTTTGTATACTATAATTTGAAAAGTAGTGATATTTTTTTCATATTATTTCAAAAAAGTTAGTTATTGATAAACAAAGGCTTGAAAGGAGTTTTATTTATGTCTGAAATTAAGCTTGAACGTGGAAACCCTTCTGAAAAATGTCCGATAGAAGCGGCAATAGATATTATAGGTAGTAAATGGACCTTCTTAATAATAAGAGATTTATTAATGGATGGAACTATAAGATTTGGTGATTTATTACGTTCTTTAGATGGAATTAGTCCAAAGACCCTATCACTAAGACTTAGAGAACTTGAGAAATTTGGATTAGTTAATAGAATAGTTTATCCAGAGGTCCCTCCAAAGGTTGAATACAAATTAACAGAAAAGGGAAAAAACTTGGAATCTGTTTTCATAGAACTTAAGAGGTGGGGACTTACAATTTTATAATAAACGTTAATCACTATAATCAATAAGGATTAAGGACGTCTTTAAATGTAAAAAATGCTATGTAGATAACTCCGCATAGCATTTTATATTCCTTCAGTTTTTATTTTGTATTATACTTATTTACTGCTTTTTTTCTTAATTTAACACCAAGTGTTTCACTTACAAATCTATCAATGATCTCTTCTTTAGTAGTTTTCCCTGGAATAATATCTATATTGTATCGCTTGCATAATTTACTTAAGTCTGCCTTATTTATATCACAAGTTTTTATAAAGGCAATTGCACTTTTCACACTAGGCATAACCATTATACGTTTATATATTTCATCATTTGTCATACATTATATTTAGTGGTCCACTGTATACTTTTACGCCGCTCCACTAAATCTTCACCGCCTTTTCGTATATAGTAATGTTTTATTTACTTTTATCATCGTTATAGCTTATCATATGTGATCTTTATCTGCAAGTGTTGAAATATGTTATATATCTCATTATATCTTTTTTACTCGTATATTAATAAATCTCCAGCATGCTCATATTTTTCTCTAAAATCTTCTTCAAGCATACTCATGGTAATTACATCATAGTATTTATGATTAAAAAAGCAACCGTCTCTCCTTATGCCTTCTCTTACAAATCCAATTTTTTCGTAAACATGGATTGCTCTTTCATTATAAGGAAATGCTTCTAGCTCGATACGATGAAGGTTTAACATGCCAAATCCATAATTTAATGCTAAAACCATAGCTTCACTACCATATCCTTTATTAAAATCTTCTTTTTTATTAATTAAAATCCTAAAATTTGCGCTTCTATTACTCTTGTCCATCTCATTTATAACAACTTCTCCAACTATTTTGTCAGATTTCTTTAAGCATATTAAGAAATCTATCCTACTTCTATCATTTGCGATACTTTCTAAAAATCTTTCTATATTAGCTTTACTAAATTGTAGCGTAGATCCTGTAAATATCATTGATTCTATACTAATATCTTTGAAGCTATCCCAGTATTCTTCAATATATTCTGGATCTAATTTTTTTAAATAAATTAAATCTCCTTTTAATTCCAGAAAATTTCTAGTATTCATTCTCAGTTCTCCTTAAACGATTTTCTATAGGTAGTATTCATAACAAGCAACCGCTTCAACTTCCTTAAAGCCTTCGTTGATATATAATTTCTTTGCCCTTTCATTATCTGCATTTACACAAAGCACTGTCCCCTCAAAATTCTTTTCTTTTGCAAGCTTCATTGCAGTTCTAAGTAGTATTCTTCCAAGTCCTCTTCCTTGATATTCTGGAATCAAAGCAAGTGGTCCTATATCCATAACTGATACCCCTTCATATATATCATTACCGCCTCTAACTACTCCAACAGGTCTATCTTTGTGATACAGTATCATTAGTCCCCCATCTAAATAACTATTACCTGAAGTCATTTCCTTTACCATTTCTGGAGACATCGGTGTTTCACTACCCTTAAGCTTTGCGAAGCCGCTATTTCTAACCTCACACCAAGTTTCTTCATCTTTTCCTATTCTAAATTGTCTAATCTCATAGTCTACTGGTAATATAAAATCAGGGACTTCCATTTCTTTTCTTACTAGAAAATATGAATATCTCTGTATAGTGAACTTTAACTCTTCCATAACTCCTATGAGTTTTTCATTTATTATAGGTACAAAAACAAATATTTTCTCTAGTGTCTTTGCCTGTTTTACAACAGCTTCCATTAACATTTTATAGCATTCTATATCATCTATTTCTGAATGGAATATTCTAAAAGCTGCTCTCTTTCCTTTTCTATAATAACTAGTAATTACTAAAGATGCTGTTGCTACTATATTATTTTCTTCATTTGTAATTATAAAAGTTGGGTTATCTTCATTAGGTTTAAAATCCTTCATATCTTCATCATATAAAAAAGATTCATCTACTTCATTTTTATGTTTCTTACAATATTCAATAAATTCATATATTCTCTCATTACTCAAGTATTCTACCTTCATATACTTTCACCATCCGCTACATTAATACTTTATCTTATTTTAATATTGAAATAAGTACCTATACAATAGAAAAAATATTTCTATATTATTTTTTACACATAATAAAAGGACATCTTACCTAAAAAATAAGTAAAATGTCCTATGCATCTTCTACCAATGAGAAGGTTTAGTAAGTGATTTAGGAAGCCTGGTACTACTATTCCCTTTAGCTGCATTTACCTGCCCTTGAGTAAGAAAAATACTTTTTGATAAATCCGCATCGCTAAAATCAGCATCTCTTAAATCAGCTCCAATTAAATCTGCTCCACTTAAATCTACTCCTCTGAGATTTGCAGCTATAAGAAAAGCACCGCTTAAGTTTTCTCCACGCAAATCCTTTTTTCTTAGATCTTTACCAATAAGATCTAATCCTCCACCAAAAATTTTCTTACCTTTTAAAGGAACTTTTTTCACAGAATAATATTTATTTCTAACTAGTTCACTTACCTTCTTAAGTAAGTTATTTACACCAACTCTATACATAATTAAATCTAGCTTTAGAAGTGCATCCGGCTTTAATAACGTGAGTTCTTCAGTCTTAACCAACATTGACTTTATCTCAAGCTTAAGACTTATAGATATATCTTGGGATGATGCTTCTGTTAAATACCAAAGCATTTCATATATTTGTCTCATAATCAAAAAGCACTCATACATTTCTTTAGACGATTCAGTATTCTTTATCCAATCATTTCCCTCATAAGTAGCTTGAGCAACCTTTTGGCCTGCCCCAAAGCAATCATATGCCATACATCCCTTTAATCCTTTTTTCTTAAGATCATTATGAACTTTGCAGCGAAAATCTGACTGCAAGTTTATACAGGGTTTTCCAGCATCCTTATTTTCAGGAAACCCTTCTGAAGATGAAAAGTATAGAGCAACGCAGCAAAAACCAAAACATTTTTCACAATCAGCCCTAAGATTTTCATTATTCACAACTTCCATTTTTATATTCTCATTATTATTTTTCATTTTAATTACCTCTACTACAATCCATACAAATACCTATAGTATATCACAAAAAATAAGAATCCTCATAACTTGAGGATTCACTGTAAAATTATAAATATTTCACCTTATTCTTGAACTGCTAAATTAAAATCAGCCTCTTGATCTTTTTTATAAAAATATAACAATATTCCTAATAAAAATGTAATAAATTCTGCAATGGTCATTGAAAAAATTATTCCGTGAAGTCCTAATAAAGAGTTAGCAATTATAATTGTTGGAATAAATAATGTTCCTTGTGAAATGGACATAACAAGTGCCTTTTTAGCTTTTCCTGTTGCTTGAAAATAACTAGTAATTAACCCAGTAAACCCATTAAATAAAGTTGATATAAGCATCACGCTTAAAATATATATTCCAATACCAATTAGGCTTTTATCTGATGCAAATAATGAAAAAACATCTTTTCTAAAAATATAAACTGCTGATGAGAAAACACCTACAATTAATGCAATTGCAATAGCAGTTTGTTTCATTGCACTTTCTAAACGCTCTTTGTTTTTAGCTCCATATGAATATCCTATTAGTGGTGTAATTCCCATAAATAATCCCATACATAGAAATTCAGGCAACTGTACTATACGAAGAGATACTCCAAATGCAGCAATTACGTTATCACCATATCGTACTGCAAAATTATTAAGTAATAGTGAAGTAACTATTAGAAAACTTGTCATTAAAAAATCTGAAATTCCAATACTAAAAACTTCTTTCATGATTTTTTTATCAAATGAGAAATATTTAAAAGATAAATCTATGTTTGAACTCTTTGTTTGTAGGTACCAAATATAATAAATTAATGAACATAAATTTGATATTGCAAAAGCTAAAGCAGCGCCAATAACATTAAGATTAAGAACTAAAATTAGAAGCACATCAAATATTAAATTAGCTATAGTCCCTATGATTATACCATTCATAGATTCCTTAGCAGCTCCCTCTCCTCTAACTATTTGTTCAAGAGTAAAATTAGCTACTAGAAAAGGTGTTGCTAGAAAAAGAAACGATATATAATTTTTTGTTGCACTAAATGCTTTTACATCAGCACCAACAAAGCTTGTTATTTGATTTATAAATATCATACATAAAAGCGCTACTGCTACTCCAAATATCATACTTCCATATAGTACAAAAGCAGATACATTTCTAATTTTTTCAGTTTCTTTGGCTCCAAATAATCTTGAAATATATGTGCCTCCACCTACTCCCCAAATGCTTCCTAGTGCCATTAATAAAGTCATTATTGGAAGTCCAAAGGTTATAGCTGATAGCATAATTGAATCATGTGTTAATCCTATAAAAAATGCATTTATAATATTATAAATTGCTCCTATAGACATTCCTAGCATCATAGGTATTGATAGGTGAATTATAGCTTTACCCATTGGTGCTTTTTCTAAATAAAATTGATCTGATTTTTCATTAATATTTTCCATAACAAAATACCTCCTGTTTAAACTGTTTGATTGCGAACTGTTAGAATTCTAACTATTTATGTAGCATTTAGTAATATAGATTATGAGTGTTTGCCTTATATCTATATTACTTATAATAATTATAGATTATTATTTATTTTAGTAAGTAATCTCATTAATGTTTCAGCTTCATCTTCTGTAAGACTAGCTGTAACTTCCCCTTCTATCCCTTCAAACCTTTTATTAAATGTTTCAATTAACTCTTTTCCTTTTGGCATAACATATAATCTTTTTTCCCTCTCATTGTCCTTAGGAATTCTTCTTTCTATATAGCCTTTCTTTTCAAGTCCTTGAAGCATACTTGTTATGCTTGCACCTCTCTTATGAAAAAATTCTGCCAAATCTCTTTGTATGATTCCTTCATGCTCATTAATAAAACCAATTGTGCGTCCTTGTTCTCCATTTAGCCCCAACTCTGAAATACTACTATCTGTTTTATTTTTTAACTTAATACTAATTACTCTAAATAGGTATGAAATTGGCGCAGCTAGCTCTCTCTTCTTATCAGCCATAATTCTATATCTCCTAATAAAAAATAATAACTTAATCCTATATAAGATAAATTTATTATAATACTTAGAATTCTAACTGTCAACAATCTAACTATTTATCTTTTTGTTAATATCATTTTGTATAAAATTAATGAGAGATCCCATTTTCTATGTTGAAACATAAGATCTCTCAATATATTATTCCATTATTACTTCTTCTATAAAAAGCGTTAAGTTATCTGGTTGAACCAAATTACAGAACTCATAACCTTTTTCACTTTTTACTGCTAAAATAGGTCTTGCAGTTGATCCCTTATTCTGCATAACAACTACGCCTTCTTGTCCATTATTAAGCTTTACTTGTAATCCATTCGGATAGCAGTAAACTGATTGAAGAAAATATTTATAAATTTCCTTATCATATTTATTCACTGCATCAGTGGTGATTTTTTCAATTGCAACATGCGGAAGCATTGGATTTTCTCCTTTAATATCTTTTATATAATCATTACATATACCTAAGATCTTAGCATATTCATGTACATTATCACCAGTAGCACCAAAAAGTCCTGATTTATCTTCTCTTTCATACATGTAGAATACTGCCATATATGTTGTTACAGGAATTGACGGATTTCTTTTTAATATTTCTTTGCCTTTTCTTACGTGGTTTTGCCCTTCTACAAATAACTTCCCAATATCATGTAATATTGCTGCTACTCCTAGATTTAACAACTTTCTTTCATCATACCTTTTACTAACGCCTACCATCAAAGATAACAGCGTAACATCGAGTGAATGTAATATTAATTTTACGGTCTCATCCTTTGGTGCTAAATTACTAATCATAGTTGCATTTTCTGATAGACTTATATTATCCATAATATCAGTGACAATTTCCGACACCTTATTATGATTTACTTGCTCTTTCTTTTTTACTTCTTCGAATATTTCTGCTAACCTAGCTATTACATCAAGTTTTATAGGAGTAGGCAATATTTCTTGCAGTGAAATTTCATCATTGCCATCTTCAATATATACAGTAATAATGCCCATTTTCTTAAGCTTTGATATAGCGCTTCTGGTTAGTTTATTTCCTTTATTTAAAAACATTACTCCATATTCGGTGTAAATTGGGTTTGCTAAAACCTCGCCAACTAATCTATCTGTTGTTAGAACTAACTTCATCTTTTTCTCCCCTCAAGTCAATGTATATATCTATAAATAACATAACATATTATGATATTTTTTTAAATATTTAAATTAAATTTGTTTTTTTATTAAACTAAAAAGTACTTAGTGAAAAAACACTAAGTACTTTATTCTACTTTAAATTTTTTACTCCTGTTTCTAGTATTTCCATTAATAATACTGTCTGCTCATCAGTTATTGTTTTACTCTTGCCATTTATAATTGCTTCATATAGATCATCATACACTCTTCCATAATCACCATTAACAGATTTTACTTTTTCTTCATGAATTGTGCCTTCTTCATCTATATAAGTCAATGTTCCATAATGCTTTATAGTATCAACACCAAAATCAGCATTCTCTGGCATATAAAATAACTTTAAATGTTCTTCTTGACGATCTTTTGTCTCTTTTACAAAGCACCCTTTTTTGCCATAAACAACAAAGCTTGGCCTTTCTTTAACTCTAAAATAACTAGATTTTACGGATACCTTAAAGGTTCCGTAATATAAGTCTAAATCAAAATAATCATTCATTCTACCTGAACCTAATAATTGCCTTACATCATACTTAATACTATCTGGCTTTCCAAAATAACTGATTACTTGATCTAACGTATGACAACCATGACCATACAAATATGATCCAGTAGGATTGAAGTTATTTATCCCTTCTGGAATTTCTGGGCGATAATAATCATAATGCATTTCTAATTCAAGTAATTCTCCGAGCTTTCCTTCTTCAATCACCTTTTGAACGGTTAAAAAGTCACTGTCAAACCTTCTATTTTGATACGCTTGAACAATCACGCCTTTCTCCTTTGCAAGAGAAAAAATTTCTTTAGCCTGTTCTGATGTCTCCATAAATGGCTTTTCGACTAGACAATGTTTATTATGTTCTAACACTAGTTTTGCATAAGCGTAGTGACTATCATGATTAGTGCAAACTACAACTAATTGTATTTCCTCATCATTCAGTATTTCACTTAAATCAGAGGTATAATTTACCCCATCAATTCTACTCCAGCTTTCATGCTTAGGATTTCTTTGATATATAGTTTTCACTTTAATATTTTTTCTTTGTAATACAAACGGAAGATGATATCTATTAGTACTCTTTCCATTTCCAATATACCCTATTGTAAGCATATGTTCCCCCTTAAATTCTTATATTAAAATATATTTTCATCATAAATAATGGAATTAATTACTTACAATTAATTATATACTATTTATAAATTATACAATAGCATACAATCACATTTTTATTTTTAAAGAATAAAATATCACAATGATTATTAATTTATAGGAGTTTTCAAATGGGATACTATGTCAAAGTAGAACCTAACGTAAAAATTTACGTTGAGGATATTAATCCCCAAGGTAATAAAACCATATTCTTTATACATGGATGGCCAGGAAGTCATAAATTATTTGAATATCAATTTGATATGCTTCCTAAAATGGGTTATAGATGTATAGGTATTGATACAAGAGGTTTTGGTAACTCAGACAAGCCTTTCCAAGGTTATGATTATGCAAGATTGTCAGATGATGTTAGATGTGTAATAGATGCACTTGAGTTAGATGATATTATATTAGCAGGGCACTCAACTGGTGGGTCTATAGCAGTTAAATATATGGGACGACATAAAGGTCATGGTGTATCAAAACTTGCTCTTTTTGCTGCTGCAGCTCCTAGCCTAATTAAACGTGAGGATTTCCCTTATGGTCTTGATAAAGAAACTGTTTTACAACTTATTGAAGGAACATATACTGATCGCCCAAAAATGCTTAAAGGTTTTGGCGACATATTTTTCTTCCAACATACAAGTGAGGCTTTTTCAGATTGGTTCTTCCAATTAGGATTGCAAGCTGCTGGATGGTCAACTGCAGCAATTGCAAATACTTGGATAAGAGATGTATTATTTTCAGATCTTGAAGCTATAGATGTTCCAACATTAATAATTCATGGAGTACATGATCAAGTTGTTCCTTTTGAATTAGGTGAAGTACAGAATAAAAGTATTAAAGATTCAAAACTTATACCTTTCGAATTTAGCGGTCACGCAACTTTTTATGATGAACGTGAAAGATTTAATAAGGAATTAGTTAAATTTATTGAAGAGTAATCTCACTAAACAAAGAAGTACTTAGTCTTTATAAAGCTAAGTACTTCTTTTCACTTTCTAAATCCTCTACAACTATCAATGAACTTATAAATTTCATTTTACCCATCCTAATATTTACCATATAATTATTATAGTAATATTATTTCAAGGAGTAAATTAAAATGGATGATGATTTTGATTACGAAAAGGAGTACCAACCTATAATAAGTGATATAGATAGAATTGAGGAGTTTTTAGAAAATCAAAAGAAAGAAAAACAAACTTTAAAATACAATAAAATTTATAACTTCATAATGTCCTTCTTATGGATATTCTCAATGGTTATTGCTTATCTATATATAATAATATTAAAAAAATATTATAACTTTGAGGCTTATGCTGAACCTCCATATTTTAATGGACCACCTATTGGGAATTCTTCACTTTTTGAAACATATAAAAAATATTTTCAGCCATACTTCGGAATATTACAATACGCAGCATTTTCAATTAAAAGAATTATTCCTTCAAAGGTTATAAGTGTTACACTCTCCGCTTGTGTTGGATTTATTCTAATTCTCCCAGCTAAAATAGTTTTGACTAACTGGCTACAGCATTTTTATGATGTTCCAAGTCTATACTGGCTATTTATAATATATTGTATATCTATAATGTTATATTTTTTATTTGGAATTTTTACTTTATTTAATAAAAGAATGTATTCATATATGGAGAATGTATCTTTTATAAATTGGTTACTACCTTGTTTAAGCAATCAATTGGATAATAAGGGCAATAGAAAAATAACTAATTCTACTTATGTTATCGTATTAGTACCTTTTTTAGTTTTATTTCTTTTAAGTAATTTTCTTTGATAAATCGATTCTTTTAAATAAAGAAGAATCCTAAGCAATGAACTGCCCCCTGTCTACTTGACAGGGGGCAGTTCACAAATAAGGATTCTTCTTTATCTTTATATCTTTATTGTTTTTGCCATAAAGCTGCTACTTTATCAGGTTCCCAGCCAACTAAAGATGTATGGGATTGAAGACATTTATAAGTAGCACCGTTATAAGTTACTATATCTCCTGCTGTATATGCATGATTCGGAGCCCATTCAGCGCTAGGTACTGAGTCTGATACAGTAACTGTAACTGTATTTGAAACCACTGTTTTACTTCCATCACTTAATTCAGCTTTGTAGTTATAAGTGCCTAATGCCTTTGATGTAACATTATAATTAATTGTTTGTGCTTGACTTCCTGGTGTTAGATTACCTGATGCTACTATAGCTGTCCCCTCATATATCTTATATGAAGTTGCTGTATTATAAGCTGAAATTAATGCAGATACTGTATAATTTCTATTAGTAACTGAAGATGCACTTACTACTGCTGGACTGAGAGTATTTGTAGGAGGAGTTAATTTATTAATATAACTTCTAAAATAGTTTGACCAATCATAGTTAGTATACTTATCCCAATTAATTGACCAAGTCATAAGACCTCTTAGATTAGGGTATCTATTATTAATTTTATAACTTCCAACTGTTCCACTATAGATTAATCCATCCAATGCCTTTTGAAGTTCAGCATTTGAAACATATCCACCACCAGCGCTATTACAGCTCGGAACCCCAATAACTACTTGATCTTGTCTTAGTGCTGGGAAGAAATAATTTGAATCGTTATTTATTGTAAATCCAGTTAAAAGCATGTCTGCCAAAGAAGCATAGAATTCTGCACTTCCCATTGATTGAGACTTGCCATTTATGTCATTAATCGGTCCAGAATTATAATATTGAACTTGAAGCCAAGTTAATGAATCTCTTAATCCATATATTACTGGCAAGAATGCCCCTGCTCTATTATCGACATATTGATTTAATCCACCATAATAGGTATGTCCTAATTGAACAAAGAAGGTTTCTGGAGCCATTGTTAACATAAAGTTCTCCCCGTATTTAGCTTTTAACTTCTTAAGTGCACTTATAGTATTAACTATAACAGGCGTTGTTGGATTTTTAAAATCTTTATCACCATAATCTAAATGTAAAGAATGCCCTTCAAAATCTACATCTAAACCATCTAATCCATATTTGTCAATTATAGCACCTACTGAATTATAGAAGGTATCAACTGCAGCGGTTGTAGTTAATTGAACTTCACCATTTTGTCCACCAATTGATAGCAAAACTTTTTTTCCTTTACTTTGAAGATATTGAACATCACTTTTAAATTCAGCCTCTGTAGCATTATATGGTGTAAATCTAATATCTCCTGAAGTAACAGATGTTGGTTCTCCAAAGGAAATATTAATAACATCAAAATTATTAGAGACATCCCTAAGCTTTAAATCTCCTGAACCATTATTGAAGTTATGCCAGTATCCTACGATTACATGACTTGGAGGCTTATTTGTAGTAATTGCTGATGCCTTTGTTGCACCATTTAATGATACTCCTGTAACCATTACTCCCGTAACTACAATGACTGAAATTACCTTTTTTAAAAACTTGTTCTTAAACAATGCATTTCTCTCCTTTTATTTTTTGTATATTTTATTGGAGAGTATTCTGATATATACCGAATTTTTAATAATAAAAGCCTAAATAAATAAAATTTATCTAGGCTATTTTAAATATTTAATTATTTTTCATAAGCTTTTATTAACTCAGCAATATCAAATTTTTTCATTTTAAGAAAAGCTTCAGTTAACTGAGTCATCTTTTGGGGATCTTTATTCTGCATCATTTCACTCATAACAGTTGGGGTTATCTGCCATGATAATCCATACTTATCTTTAAGCCAACCACATTGCTCTGCTTCAGGGACTGCAGATAATTTATCCCAAAAATAATCTATTTCCTCTTGATCATCACAACTTACTACAAATGAAATAGCTTCATTAAAAGTAAAGTTATGCTTATAACCACTATCCATAGCTGAAAAAGATAGATTCTCAAGATTGAATTTAATCTGCATAATCGTATCTGGTTTATTAAATTCATCTCCTTCTCCATATCTATCAATACTCTCTATCTTTGAATTTTTAAAAGTAGTTGTATAGAAATTTATAGCCTCTTCTGCTTTTCCACATTGATCCCCTACAAACATTAGCGCTGGTGTAATTTTTTGCTTTATAGAAGCATCACCAACATACATTATCTGCCATGAAAGACCATATTTATCGCATACCCATCCATACCTTTCACTAAAAGGATAAGCATCTATTGGCATAAGTGCTGCACCGCCATCAATCAATTTATTCCAATACTTATCAACTTCTCCTAAAGTACTGCAAGAAATAATAAATGATATAGCTGGGGTAAATTTAAAATATGGGCCAGCTGATATTAGCATAAATTCTTGTCCTGCTATCTCAATCGTAAGCAATTCTGCTGCTCCTGATGGAGTGTTATTTAATACTGTTTTGTCTATTAGTCTTGAACCTTCAAATAAAGACATATAGAATTCTGCTGCCTCACTAGCTTCCTTATCATACCATAGGTGTGGAACTATTTTTTGCATATTAACCTCTCCTTTACTTCTTTAGTTTAATACTAAAGAAATTCATACTTAATTAGCAAATTGACTCTCATGTTTCTCAAAGAAATCTTCTCTTGGTTCTAAATATTTTAATCTATGACTAGTTGGCTCGTCAATAAATTTATATATTGGTTCGAAAATATACTCCCAATTCCAAAGGTTGTTATTTACATTTAAATATTCTCTTAAAAATTCTGAACTATTAGGTGCTATTGGATGAATTAATGTAAGTGTAGTTCTAACTGCATGGAAAGAATCTATTAACACTTGCTTACGAAGCTTTTCATCTCCATTTGTTTCTGCTATCCTCATATTATTTACCCAATACTTGTTCATTTTACGAATATAACTATCTAAAACATAGGTTACACTGTGGAATTCATGATTATACATATACCTCTCATAGGTTAAAATAGCATCGTTAGATTCATCTAAAATCTCTTTGCTTATTTCTCCAACTGGTATACTACCCTCAAAATATTTTTGAGCTGTATAAAAGCATGAACGTGCTAATCTATTAAATACATTGGTTAGTAAATTACCATCCTTTAAAACTGTATCTGGCCCTTGTTTATCTTCCTCCTTCATAAATGCTTGAGGCATAAAACTTACACTTTTCTTAACTAATCCAAGACTTAGAAAATGCATTCGCAATTGCTCTGCTGTATAATGATTTAATAACTCTCTTGCCATAGGTGGCTTAACTTTACCACTACTACTTGCTTTCTTATCCATAAACAATAAATGATTATTTGCTATTAAATGAGGAAGGTTTACATTTTCCCAATTTACAGCATCTGAACTTTTTATTCCTAATAAAGCCAAAGCCATAGCCATTTCTGCAATTCCATAGAAGTAAATATTGTCTTCACCTATGAATTGATATACCTTTGAATCCTTTGAAACCCAAAAATCCTTCCATGACTCTTTATCTTTCCCAATAGACTCAAGATAAGTTTTTGTAAAAGAAATAGGTGCCCATAAAGATTCTGGCCATACCCAGAAGGTTAAATCTTTTAGATCTTCTTTTTCAGGTACTTCTATACCCCATTCAACATTTCCAGATAATCTAAAAGGTACTAAGGTTTTACCTGTTCTAAATCTGATACCTAGTTTATCAAATATTTCTCTTGCTTTATCCCTATCATTTAAATTTTCAAATACAAATGAAATAGATGGTTTCTTTGGTTCATCAATTATTGTGTATTTTGGCAGCTTCTCTTCAAGGTCTGTGACCTCTTCTAATTCCTTACGCTTTACATAAATAATTGGAGATTTTAAAAACTCTTCAATTGTATTTAATAAATACTTACGCCAGTTAGAATTGTTTTTTAAATAATTAACATCTTCATTTAATAAATTATTATATTCATCTAATTTAAAATACCAATTAGTAACATCCTTTAATTCAGGTGTTTTACCTGATAATATGCTTTTAGGATCTATTAATTCGCTAGGCATATATTGATGTCCTAAATCACATTCATCTGCATATCCTTTTTCTGAAGCACAACCTTCAATAGGGCATTTACCTACTACTTGGCGTCCATTTAAGAGCACTTTCTTATCAGGATCATAAAATTGTGGTGATGATAATTTAACTAAATATCCACCTTCATATAACTTATTAAATATATTCTCTGATACTTCTTTGTGTATTTCTCCTGCTCTATCTAATGCTGAAGCACCATATAAATTAAGGCTCATTTCATATTTATCTAATACTTCTTTTTGCTTTTCATGATTCTCTCTAACATAATCCTCTATAGTTCCTCTATAGTTACCTTCATCTACTATTTTTCTATAGCTTGCTAATATAGGTGATCCATAACAATCTGTTCCAGATACAAATACAACATTTTCAGATCCTATTCTATCTCTTAAAAATCTTGCAAATGTGTCAGCGTGTACAAATACGCCTCCCACATGTCCAAAATGTAATTCTTTATTTCCATAGGGCATCCCTGAAGTTATTACTGCTTTCTTAGGGAATACTGGTCTTTCTATTTTTCTATCTTCCATAATAAACACTCCTTAAAATAATAATTAGTATATCTTTTTAAAAATGAATTTATGTTGTTAATAAAAAAAGCGATAAAAAAACACCTCCTACAATAATCTTTTTGTAGGGGCGAATCTATCGCGGTACCACCCTATTTTATTAGTATGTCGCCATACTAACCTTATCAAGTACTAATATACTATAGTTCTGTAACGTGAACAAACGTCATATCATCACTTATTTTTAAATAAGATCCGTATGCAGCTCCGAGCCTTGTTTCATTAAAATATCCACCATTCCCTCTCAGCAAAATAGGAATTCTCTGTAAGTTTCAATAATAACTACTCTTCTCTTCATAGCCTTTATTTTTATAAAGTATAATAAATGGAAAGAACTTTGTCAAGGGGGTATAAAGGTCTTATTTATTTATATTGAAGAACTGCAATGCCTTCATGCTCTTTAATATTCTCTTTATTTACATTAAACTCAGCATACTCACATGACTTAAGCCCAGAAACTTTAATAAATTTATCAACCTTTGCAAATATAAGCCCTAATATTCCTAAGGCCTTTGTTCTATAATGCATTGGAATTATAACCGTTGGATTTAATTGTTTTCTTACTTCATTTGCATTTGAAGCATCTACTGTAAATCCTCCACCTACAGGAAGTAATAAAATATCCACTTTTCCTATTTCTTTCACCTGCTCTTCTGATAAAATATGCCCAAGATCTCCGCAATGACATACATTTAAACCATCTATTTCAAAATTGTATATTGTGTTTTTTCCCTTCTTAGCTCCTGATTCATTATCATGATAAGTTTCAACACCTTTAACCTCTATACCTTTTTCATTAAAAGTTCCGAGCTTATTAATAAGTACAAAACTACTTTTTACTGCATCAACATTATTATGATCTTTATGTTCATGACTTATAGATACTATATCAGCTTCAACTTCAGGTAATTCATATCCTAACATTTTATTAAGCGGATCTATAAGTATCTTAGTTCCATTTTCAGAAGTTATCATAAAACATGCCTGTCCATACCATTCAATTTTCATATTAAATCTCCAATCTTTCTAAATTTTTTATAAATTTATTATATTTTATATTATTACTAATTTAAATTAAGTTTTTTATATACCTTAAAATATACTAATACTGCATTAATAAATAATAGTGCGCTTGTAATAAAGAAAACATATTTAAAACTAAACCACGCTGCAATTTGTCCCCCTAAAACTGCACCTATAAATGCTCCTAAATATCCTGCTGCTGTAGTAAATCCAAACACTCTACCTATAAGAGACGATGGTGTTATTTTTTTTACTAGTATATTTACTGAAGGTATAAGGCCTGCTGCAGTTAATCCAAATAAGAAACGCAATATCATTAATTGCCATGGATTTTTTACAAATGCTTGAGGTATAAATATAATTCCTGCAGCTATTAGTGCAACTAATATAACTTTATAAGCACCAATCTTGTCAGAAAGCTTCCCAAGCCTTGGAGCTGCTATTATATTTGCTAGACCAGAGGCAGAAAAAGTGATTCCTGCAAGCAATGCAATATGAGTAGTATTCTTAGACAACTCTGATATATATACTGTAATAATTGGTTCAACAGTATACAGCGCTATTGTTAAAATTAAAAAGGTTACAAACATAGTTATTGTTAATCCTCTTTCAGGCATACTATTCCACACTTCCTTTATGCTAAGAGGTTTCTTCTCTTCACGATTAAATGACTCCTTTACAAAAAATAAAGTTGTAATAAATGCAATAAACAATAGTGTTCCAGTTATGAAAAAAACACTTTTGAATCCTATGTAATCACTAATAAATCCACCAATAGTTGGTCCTAAAAGTGATCCTGCTATATTCGCTGTAGAAAGTGTTCCTAATGCGTAGCCAGCGTGAGCTTCTTCTGTCTGGGTCGCAATTAATGTTGTGCAGGCAGTACTATAACCAGTTATGGCACCTTGTAATAATCTTAATCCTATAAGCACATATACATTTGGTGCAAAACCCATTAACCCAACAATTATTGCCATACCAAGACTAGCCCTAAGTAACATTGGCTTTCTACCATACCTATCAGCTGCTTGTCCCCATATCGGTGAAAAAACAGCTGATATTATATAAGTAATTCCAAAAGCTATTCCTGATAGCTGTGTAATTGAATTTGTATTTCCTACTCCAAGGTGTTTTATATAAAGTGGTAAAATAGGTGCAATCTGACTCATTCCTATTCCTGTTACAAACATTCCAAACCAACAAACTGCTAGATTTCTTTTCCATAACTCCATAAAACTTCATCTCCATTAAATAAATCAAAGTCAGAATATATTCTTTCTAAAAATAATGATAAACTATATTTTATAGTTTGTAAACTATTATTTATAGTTTGATTAATACATTATATAATGTTAAACTATTTCTATACTTTGATATTTCAAGGAGTGATACCGTATGCAAAAACGTAATTTAACTAAAGAAAAAATAATTGAAGCGTCCTTTTCATTAGCTGATGAGATTGGCCTTAATCAGGTTACTTTTCCTAAAATTGCTGAGAAATTGGGTATAAAATACCCTTCATTATATAATCATTTTACTAATATGGATGACCTAAAAATAAAAATGACCATATATCTTTTAAAAAAATTGAATATTACATTAATGCAAAAATTAATTGGAAGAAGCGGGGAAGATGCCATTAGAGAATTCGCTAATGTTTATAGGGATTTTGCCCTAGAAAACAAAACTGCTTATGGGCTTTTTACTAATATTCCTGAAACTAAGGATGAAGAAATTTTAAATTTAGCTAAAGAAACCAACACTATAGTTCGTCAAGTTTTAAACTATTATGTGAAAGACGAGGATCTTCAGGTTCATAAAAGTAGAATATTAAGAAGTCTTCTACATGGTTTCGTTTCTCTACATTCACTAGGTTACTTCCAAGGGCCAGCTAATATAGAGGAAAGCTTTAAGATTATGATTGATGACTTTATTTTATCTATACAAATGAATAATAAAAATAGGTAGTTCAAAATTAATTTGAACTACCTAAAAATGAATTAAGGCTAAATTATAAATTATATGATGTAGCCTTAATAACTTAACTTACATATTTAAAATGCTTTTTTATCTTCGTATATTTTAGTGCTTGATTTTCCTATCTTTTCAAGTAAATCTTTGATTGTAGTAAATGCTTCCGAAAGCTTAACTATCTCGCCCACTTCTAATACACTTAGTTTCTCTAACAATATACTCTCCATAATTTCAATAGACTTTCCAACTAAAGCTAGTCCCTTTTCAGTTAGTTTAATATGAGTAATTCTTCTATCAGCCTTATCTTTAATTTTAACTATATAGCCCAAATCGCTCAATTGCTGTAAACATCTACTAGTATTAGGAACTGTAATTGATAATCTCTTGTTTAAAATAGACGGAGTTATATCCTGAGAATTATATATCTCAATAAGGGCCCTTGATAAAAGTGGGCTAAGTCCTGAAACCCAGTATGGAAATAAATCTAGAACTTCCTTTTGAAATATTGTATGAAAATTAACTATTGTGTATATTGCCTCTTTCCTTTCAACCTCACTCATATACTTCCTCCATAAATAACTATTCTGATTTTTTATCATTAAGCGCATATTTACGGACTACTAGTATGTCTATGCTTCGATTTTTAGCCCTTCCTTCGGCTGTGGAATTGTCATATTTAGGTCTATATTCACCATCAGCCTCAATTGAAAATTTCTCTGGCGCAACCTTACCACTATGAACGAAGAACTCCATAACATTTGAGGCACGCATATAACTTAAGTCCCAATTTGAACGGAACTTTGCATTCTTTATGGGTATATTATCAGTATGTCCACTAATTCTTATCTCATTATCTAAATCTTTTATCATACCAGATATTTGTAAAAGCACTGGATTAAATTTTTCTAGAACATCTGCTTCACCTGAATTGAAAAGCACTGTATCTTGAATATTAATACTTAATCCTTCTGCACCAAGATTCACTTTTACTTGATTATCATATCCATTGCTTTTGATCTCTTCATCTAAGGCTACTTTAATATCAGCCATCTTATCTTGTTCCATTATACTATTTGTTACTGCTGCTGCCCCAGGAGTATCTCCGCCACTATCAACTAAGACACCTTTACCACCAGCAAAAATTGCATTGAATGTTTGACTTACTCTTGCAAGTTTTTTGTTATCTACTTGACTCATTGCAAACATTACTATGAAAAGTGCCAATAGAAGTGTCAACATGTCTGAATATGGAAGAAGCCATGTTTCATCAACATGTTCTTCATGATGTTCTTTTTTACGTTTCATCATTGGCCTCCTCTCAATTAATTTTCAGTAGTGCTACTACCTTCTTCAAGTCTTTTTCTGTCTTTTGGACTCAACATACTTGCTAACTTTTGTTCAATTGCCTTTGGATTTATTCCTTCTTGTATAGATAAAATACCTTCTAGCATTAATTCCATATTACTCACTTCTACAGTTGACTTTCTTTTAAGTCTTGAAGCAAATGGATGCCAAATAACGTAACCAAAGAAAATACCATAAAGTGTCGCAACGAAAGCTGAAGCTATCGATTCTCCTAGCTTTTGAGTATCATTTAGGTTTCCAAGCGCTCCTATTAATCCTATAACTGCACCTAAAACCCCAAGTGTAGGAGACGTTCCTCCTGCAGTAGTAAACATTGAAGCTCCGACTCTGTGTCTTTCTTCCAAAGCCTGAATTTCACCTTCAAGGACTTGTCTACAAATATCAGGTTCAACACCATCAACTACCATCTCTAAACCTCTCTTCATGAAACCTGCTTCCATCTCTTGAATTTTAGTCTCTAGCGATAGTAATCCATTTCTACGAGTTTCTTGAGCTAAATTGATTATTAGGTTTATGATGTCTATTGGATCTTGCTTTACTTTATTACTAAAAAGAGCTCCAAATAGCTTTGGCATATTTAAGAATTCTTTTGAAGTATAAGCATTCATTACTGCAGCCATAGTACCTACAAGTATAACTATTACAGCTTCTCCATTTACTAGTATAGCAACACTAGCACCTTTTAAAAGTAATCCTGTCAAAACCGCAAAAAACCCAACAACAATACCAATCAATAGAAATATGTCCATCTTCTCACCCCTTCAGTATTTATGTATTTTTTAAACCCGAAATTTGTATATTTTAGTACAAATTTGTTGATTTATGATATAAATATCTTACCATAATATATATCGTATGAAAAGTATCTTTCGATAGATTTAACTGCAAATTAATTTTTTCCAACCCATGAATAATTCACTAAGAGACGTGGTTTTATAACACTTTACACCACTTCACAATTAACAAAAATAATTAATTTGTTACCATTTTGTGTAAGTGTTTGTCTATTCTTAACATTTATTAATTAATAATTAAATAATTTTAAATATAAAAAAGCCTGGATAAGCATTACTTACCCAGACGTTCCATATAATCCAAAATCAATTTTTTATATTTTGTGCTTTAATAGAATTTATGATCATCTCCAATACAGATGAAGAAATATCTTCAAACGTAATATCTTCATTATTTTCAGGCAATTTAGTATAGCTCATTCTTTGCAAAACTCCCATTATCGTTTGAAATATATAGTAACCAGTTCTAATTGGATTTATATCTTTTCTTAGTGTTCCGTCACTTATTCCTTTGTTAATTGCTGAATTCAGAAAATAATTTTGGTTTTCCTTACTAACAAAGTTCGCATACTTATTTTTAAGTTCTTCATCAGAATCATAGGTATTATAATAAAGATCAAATAAAATAATAAATTTCATCTGTTCCCTATGCTCTTTTGCAAATTGAATCCAAGCATTAAGTATTAATTTAAGCCTTTCCATTCCACTAACATCACTATTATCTCTACTAACTATATATTCCGTCATATTATCTAAAACATTCATTTGCACTTCAAATATTAACTCATCTATGGATTTAAAATGTTTATAAAAAGTAACTCTGCTTACTCCTGCTAAGTTACATACATCCTTGACGCTAACATTAAAAAAATTATTTTCTAGAAATAATTCTCTTGCTGAAGCAATAATCTCAAGTCGATTTTTACTTTTTAAATTCTCATGCCATGAATCACTCATTTTGTATAACCTCATCTTTATCTTTTTTAGTTAAGAATATTGTACCAAAAAGAATTAATGCACCCAATATATATGGTAAATTAAAATTAATATCAAAAAGGTTGCCTGCCATTATTGGGCCGATTATATTTCCCATACTAGTATACGTAGTATTTAATCCAGAAACAAACCCTTGCTCATCACTCTTTGCTTCATTCGATAACAATGTATTTACAGTTGGCCTTAAAAATGAATTAAATGCGAAAAATATAGAAGATACAGCTAAAAGATAAATAAAATTTACTTTTACTATCATTAATAAAAGCGCAATTGATGACATTAGTAAAGAAAACTTAATTAACTTAAACTCCCCAAATCTTGTTACTACTTTATCTAAAAGCCATACTTGAGTTAGAATTCCAATGGCTGCACCCAGTGTAATTAATATGGAAATATATTGAGAATTAAATCCATATTTATATTCTGCATAAAGTGAGTATACTGTTTCATAGCTAACCAGCCCAAAAGTCATAACGAGTATTAATAACAAGTATTTAAAATATGACATATGAAACGATCTTGTAAGTTGTTTAATGATTGACTCCTGCTTTTTTGATGCCTTTGAAATATTTCTTTTTTCTATTGGAAGAGTTTCTGGAAGTATTATAGTTAGTAACGTTGAAATCAGTCCTAAAAATGAGGCTAAAAAATATGGCGCTCTTAATCCAAATTGAGCTATTATACCTCCAATTCCTGGACCTAATACCATACCTAAATTCATAGCTGCACTTATATACCCCATCCCTTTTGCTCTAGTTTCTCTTGTAGTTATATCTGCAACATATGCTAAAACAGATGGAACCATTATTCCTAGTCCAATTCCCCCAATAATGCGAGCTATGTAGAGTAACATTAAAGTATGTGAAATTGCAAATATAAAGTCAGCAATTACAGTTAAAGATAAACCTGCTAATATCATTATTTTTCTACCATGCCTATCAGAAAGTCTTCCACCAATAGGTGAAAAGAGGAATTGAGCTGCTCCAAAGGCTGCAACTAGGTATCCTGCAGCTGCTCCAGCAACATTAAATTGCTTAAGATAGTCAGGTAATATTGGAATAACCATGCCTTGTCCCAATAAAGCAATAAACAAATTAAGCATCAATATAAATAAAGGAAATCTCTTTTTTTCATATAGTTTAAACATTATTATCCTCCTTAGTTTACACATAGTAAATAGTTTACACTATGTAAACTATTTTATATTTCTTTTTTTGTTTTGTAAAGAAAAAAATAGAGTATGCAGAATTCTCGCACACTCTATTTATAAAAATTTATTTATTCATTAAACACTCCCTATAAAAGGCTTATCATATAACTTCTCTTCACTAACAGACATACTCTTGGCAGCTTCCACCCAATTTTTTTGTCCTTCTGAAAAAAACATCTCCCTAGGTATTTTGGGGGATATAAAAAAGTTATCTTTTGATTTATTTGAATTACTAACAATATCTTCACTTACTTCTAAGAATGCATTATATGCATCTTTTTTCATTTCGCTATTAAATGGAATAATATCTTTTGTCCCTCTCATAAATTCTCCCGCTCCAATACCTACACCAAATCTCCACTCATAACCTACTTTTTTGCAGAAATGTTCTAATATTTTAAGAGCATATCTATTTTGTATTCCCTCAAAAAATCCGCAGTTAACTACTCCATAAACTTTTACAGATTTTTTAATAATCTTAGCCTGTTCTTCTAAATTAACCAAAAACTCAACTACTGTCGATGGTAAAGAATCTACGTATAGCGGGAAAGTAATTACTAATATATCTGAACTTGCTAGTTCTTCATAATTCACCTTATTATTTATAGTACAATTATTTACTTCAACATTTTCAAGTTGGATCAACTTAGTAAGTTCCTCAATAAAAAACATAGAAGCACTGTTATTACCTCTTGGACTTCCATTAACAAAATATAATTTTCCCATTATATTTCCTCCCCCACAACTTTAATATAACTTAATATACTATTTACCAAGTTTTCAATTTCTGCTGCATCTCTACATACATAGCTTTCTGCATTATCCTTTTGAAAGTTTATAGCATTTGCTTGATTTAACCCTTTAAATGTCTCTTCCTCATTAGCAGTAATATCTCTACCATAACCGACAAAAACAAGCTCTGGATACTTCTCGTAACGTGGTGCATGATGCATTTCACCATTAACATCTTTAAAGAAAGGCAGAATTTTGCATATACCACGATCTAATACCCTTTTTATTTTAGGGCTATAGCATCCATATTTTATTTCACTTAAAACAATATACAAATCACTATTTATCTCAGTTCTACTTATTTCTCTAGTTATATCATCAAAAACACATATACCAGGTGTCTTTAACCAACAATTAAAACACCCTATACATTTGTTCATTTTCTCATCTTTAACATTATAGTATTTGTAATTATAATTACTCTCTCTAAGTTTTTTAAGTAACTCTTCTTGAAGTTTTTCTCCCACGCTACTTGTAGCTTCACCATCACTAACTAACAATATATTCATAGTTATCCTCCTTTTAGTATGTTTACACTGTAAACTTTATATTTGTATTATATTTCACTAAGTTTACACTGTCAACATTTTATGATATAATTTTTTTTAGAAAATTTTTTGGAGGAAAAACTAAATGGCAAAAGATAACTATCATCATGGCACATTAAAAGAAGATATGATAAGAAATGGTCTACAGCTTTTAAACAAAGAAGGTTTTGAAAGGTTTTCATTAAGAAAAGTTGCTAGTATGTGTGGTGTTAGTCATACTGCACCATATAAGCATTTTAAAGATAAAGAAGATTTAATTAACTCAATAGCTTTAGAAGTTTGGGAGGCTTTTTCTATTTCTTTATTAGAGTCTACAGAAAAATATCCTGATAATCCAAGAATTCAAATTCTTGAGATGGGAAAATCCTACGTTAAGTTTATGGTAGAAAATCCTGAATATTTAAAATTTATGTTTCTTACAGAACATAAGTATCCAATATTTATTAGTAATAAAGATTTACATCATCTTAATGATACTCCTTTTGATATTTTTAAAAAGAGCTGTGAAAATTACCTTAATTCAATATCAACTAAAAAAGAAATGTATTACTTAGATACTATATCAATGTGGAGTTTAGTACACGGTATAGCACTACTTATCGCAAATAAAGTAATCGAATATGATGGAGATTATTTAGAATTAGTAGAAAAAATGATTAATGAAAAACTTGAATAGCTTATAAAAAAGAGAAGCCATAAATATAAAATGGCTTCTCTTAATTCTTTATCTGTGGATAAATTTATTCTTTTTTAAAACAATAGGTGTTACCCTATCTCCATAGAAATCTTCTGCATTTCCAATTACTTCGCATCCTAACTTTTCTAACATTTTTAATGTTATATCTCTTGCTTCAATATATATTTCCTCTGCTCCGAGGTTAAAGACTTCATTAAGTGAAAATAAAGCAATCTTCTTACCTAAACCTTTTCCACGTAACTTTTTATCAACTGCGTATCTGCCCCAATGCCATTCTCCTTCTTTTTTCCAACTTGCAACAACAGCGACTATTTCTCCATTTAATTTTCCACACCACCAAATGGGTTCAAATTCTTCACTTATGGGAATTAATTCTTCCGGTATATGTTGTTCTTTTTTAAAAACTTCTATTGATAGCTTTATGACCTCTTCCATGTTTTCTTGCTTAACTTTTTCTATATTCAAAATTACCACCCCAATTTACTGTTAATCTTAATAGAATTATACTATGCTTATTGTACTCCTACAAATAATTCTATTTTTCTCCTATATTAAGTATCCTCCAACCAGCATAGGATATTCCCCATACCACTATAAATAATCCAACTAAAATATAACCAGCAATATTAAAATCTAAGTTACTAATAAAATTACAGAATTCATTATCTAGTCCAAGTATAGGTGTTATCATTTGTATTATTTCAATGAATCCAATAAACAAAGCTGCAATTACTGAAAGCCCTGTAATGGTAAGATTGTAATAGATTTTACGAATTGGTGTTGAGAAAACCCATTCGTATGCCGTGCACATAAAGAAGCCGTCTGCTGTATCCATTAAACTCATTCCTGCTGTAAATAATATTGGGAAAGATAACGTGGCAAGAATCGGTATCTCATGACTTGCTGCAGTTGCTGAAGTTGCTAAAAGAGAAACTTGAGTTGCAGTATCAAACCCTAATCCAAATAGAAATCCTAGTATATACACATGCCATCCTTTTCTAATAGACTTGTACACAATTCCAGTTAATTTATTAATAAATCCTTTGGAATTGTCATAATCTAGCTCTTCTTCCTTATAGGTGCCTTTTCTTACTTTTAAAAAAGTTTTAAAAATATCCTTCCACATGAAGAGGTTAACTAATCCAATAATAAGAAGGAAACTACCTGAAACTGCAAGTGAAATAGCACCTCCATACTTTTGAAACTGTGGCATACTGCTTTCAGTCCACTTTACTGCAAAAACTGTAAGTGCTGCCATTATTATTACTACAGTTGAATGTCCAAAGGAAAATAGAAAACCTACTCCTTTTGGATTTTGTCTTTCTTGCACCAGCTTTCGAACTGTATTATCTATTGCAGTTATATGGTCTGCATCAAAAGCGTGCCTAAGCCCTAATGTATAAGAAAGAACTGCCATACCAATTATTTGTGGATACTCGCTAACACCTGTTAGTAATAGTGCAATACCTATGATATGCAATGCTAGTACAGCAATAATATATCTAACGAATCCTGAATATTTCTTTTCTTGTATATTTGATTTTATTGTCTCCAAAAAGTTTTCCATCCTTTATATAATATTCTCATTTAAAAAGCCTCTTAACTTTATTCGTCAAGAGGCATAATTGCGAAAATAAATATAAACATTTATCATTACAAATACCCCCTATCATCCGTAGAGTTATTTTCTCAAAATATAGGCAGGTCTCCTGACTTAAGTATCTACATTCTTATAAGCCTTCCCAAGATATCTCAGTGACATATTTTATAAGAACTACTCTTTTACAGTGGCGGGACCGTGAGGGATTTTCACCCAACTTCCCTTTTAATTAATCAACTACGATTAAACCTATATTATATACAAATGGTATAATAGCACATTACATTAAACAAGTATAGTTATTTTGTTCAAGATTATAATTCTGTGTATTCTTTTAGAAAAACTCTCTTGCCTTTATCCACCAATCTGTGACATAAGCCTTTTATCTTCGTCTTGATTGTTTGTTCCAAAATTATGTTTATTCGGCTTATTTAGAATTGTATTTTTAATTATTTTCTCAAGTTCATCATCTGAAACTCCTTTTCTTAATATGTTTTTCAAATCAACACCATATTTCCAATGCAAACATTGCTTTAGAAAACCATCAGAAGTTATTCTAAGCCTATTGCATGAACTACAAAAATTATGAGTTAATGGACTTATAAATCCTATTCTTCCTCCTCTGTTATAATTTTTACTATGAGCATAATAATATATAGCTGGCCCGGAGCCTAAAATATTTCCTTCATAAGGTTTAAGAATATACTCCTCTTCAATTATATTTTTAATTTCATCTGAGGTTATACCTTCTGTCCCTTTACTAAGCCCTATTGGCATCATCTCAATAAAGCGAATATCTATATTTCTTTCTAGTGCAAATTTTATAAGATTTAAAATTTCACCATTATTATAGCTATTAATAATTACTGTATTAAGTTTTAAAATCACACCTTTTTCTATACATCTATCAATAACTTCAATTATTGTACTAAGCTCACCCCCTCCTGTTAATTTTCTATATTTCTCATGATCTATACTATCTAGACTTAAATTGATTTTATTAACACCACTATCAATTAGCTCTTCTAAGTATTCATTAAGTAGAATTCCATTAGTAGTCATTAGCACTTCTTTAATACCTTCAACATTTTTAATTTTTCTTACTAGGCTGCATACATTTTTCCTCATTAGAGGTTCTCCCCCAGTAATTCTGATTTTTTCTATACCTAACTTAGCTGCAATACTTACAACTCTAATAACTTCATCGAAGGACAACAATTCATGCTCCTTTTTAAAATATGTATTACCTTTTCCAAGGCAGTATATACATCTTAGATTACAATTATCCGTAATTGAAATTCTTAAGTAGCTAATAGTTCTACAGTACATGTCTAACATAATCCCCACTCTTTCCTCCACTTTTCTGAGTTAAGTATATATTTTCAATAATCATACTCTTGTCCACAGCTTTACACATATCATATATAGTAAGTGCAGCAATTGAGACTGAAGTTAATGCCTCCATTTCAACGCCAGTTTTTCCTGTTGTCTTTACTATAGCTTCAATTTGAATACAATTATTCTTATAATCTATCTCGAAATCAACTTGGCAGTTAGTTATTATGAGAGTATGACACATAGGAATAATATCCTGTGCCCTTTTGCTGCCCATTATCGCTGCAACTCTTGCAACTCCAAGTACATCTCCTTTTCCTATTTTTCCTTCACTTATAAGATCAAGGGTTTCCTTATTCATTTTTATATTACCTTTGGCAATAGCTTTTCTACTTGTGTTGGATTTTTCGCTTACATCGACCATTACAGCATTTCCAGCCTTATTAAAATGTGTGAATCTCTTTTCCATAGTACGCTCCCCTAACCAAAGTTATTTGTTATTCTTTATAATCAAATTTGATAAGACAATAAAAGATTTTGAACTTATGTTTCTTCTATCACCCTTGATTTGTTAAATTCCTCTGCCTCTCATCCTCACTTAAAAGTCCTATTTTTTCTCCTATAGTTAAGACTCCTCCTCTAATAACTCTACAGAATACTCCTTCTCTAGGCATTATGCAGTCTCCAACGGAATAGAATATATGACATCTGCTATGGCATTCCTTTCCTATTTGTGTCATTTCTAAGATGACATCTCCACACTTAAGTCTTGTCCCAATAGGAAGCTTAGTAAGTTCAATTCCTTTCACAACAATATTCTCCCCAAAATCTCCAAACTTCACCTTGCCGCCTTTTTGTCTAAATTCTTCTATGCGTTCTAATGAAAGTAAGCTTATTTGCCTGTGCCATTTTCCTGCATGAGCATCACCTTCAATACCGTAATCTTCAATAAAATTAGCAATAGGAATTTCATCTTTAGCTGTCCCTTTTTCCTTGCTAATGCAAAGTGCAATAACTTCTCCCATTTTACTCTCCCATTAATTAGTGTTTTCTATTTACTAGCGCATTCATTTGCTTTTCCTGTAAGTATGTCTAGCCCATGAGTAATACTACTTATAATTACATCCAATGATTCCTTAACTCCCTTTGGACTTCCAGGTAAATTTATTATTAGACTCTCTCCCCTTATTCCAGCAACTGCCCTTGAAAGCATTGCCCTTTTTGTTATAGTAAGGCTGTATCCTCTCATAGCCTCAGGAATACCTGGAGTTTCTCTTTCTATAACTTCCTTTGTTGCCTCTGGAGTTACATCTCGTTTACTAAAGCCTGTACCACCAGTTGTAAAGATTACATTTAGCTTAAGTTCATCACTCATATGTTTTAATTCATCAGCTATTTTCTCTTTTTCATCGGGTAATATAGTATATCTAGATACATTAAAGCCATTTTCCTTTGCTACTTTTTCAATAACTTTTCCACTTTCATCTAGTCTTAAACCTTTATAAGCTTTATCACTACAAGTAATTATCCCAACATTATACATAGTATCTCCCCTTTTTTAATTTTATTTCACTTCACACTTTAGGAAATTTCTATATTCCTGAGGAGTATTAATATTTAATAATGAAAGCATCATCCTATCAAATTTCATTATTTCATTTTCATTAATTTTTCTTACATTTAACTTTTGAAATATTTCTTGAATTCTTAAGTTATTTGCTTTTAATTGGCTTTCTATTATCTCTATTGATTTTTTTGAATACATAGCAAAAAGAGGGTGATATCTTTCTTTTATTAGTGGCACCACTGCATCATATTCTTTTATTGAGGCTATGTATTCTACTAAATCTTTATTAGGATAGGGCATATCGCATGCAGTAATAAACGCATAATCATTTTGAGATTTTAATATGCCGGTATATAAACCTCCTAGAGAACCTTTCCCACAAATAAGATCTCTATAAATTTTTACCCCAGTAACCTTATACTTTTCAGGAGTATTTGTAATTATGATTATTTCAGAAAAGATCTTTTTATATACAGAAAGAATTCTATCTATAAATTTGACCCCATCAATTTCTAAAAAGGCTTTATCTACTCCCATACGAGTATTTTTTCCACCAGCTAGAATTACTCCAGTAACCTTTAACAATCTCTCCTCTACTTCATAATTCCACATCACTTAAGAACCTTTCTTCTATAAAATCAGCAATACTATTTACGTCATCTATTTTGAATTTGTTAATATTCTTATATTCTTTAGGGAGAGTAATAACTTCTCCTACAGAGGTATTATCCACTATTCCTATAAGATTGTTTTCTGGCATAATTAAAGGATTTTTAAATCTAATTATTTCAATTTTAGGTTTATTACTTGCCTTATAACCTTCTGTGATTACAAGATGAACATCTTTAAATAGTTGTTTTACAATTTCGTCAATATTCTCTTCGGCATAGACAGTTTTTATCATTGCCATTTGAATTTCTGATGATATTGTTACAACATCTGCTCCTGCTCTTCTCATTCTCCAAGTATCTTTTCCTTGATGGTCTATCTCAAATTCATGTGCATCATGTTTAATTGTTCCAATTTTATATCCTTTGTCTTTTAGTAACGGTATTATCTTTTCTATCAGAGTTGTCTTTCCACTATTGCTGTATCCAACAATTGAAACTACTGGTATCATTTATTTATTCACCTATTTCATTAGTTATTTGAATAAGAACTTCTTCCCCTTTTTTTATTTCAGTAACTTCTTCAGGAACAACGATAAAACAATTAGAATTTATTATAGAACTAAATGAACCTGAACTTTGCTTTTTCATAGCCTTAACGTATAATCTACCTTCTTTTAAAAAACACTTTCCACTTAAGAAATGGACTTTTCCAGGTTTCTTTTTTATAGATTCTTCAAGAACTGCTGTAACCATATTTAATTGTTTATTTATTCTTCCCTGAAGTTTATAAATAGAAGGTAATACAAATTCCTGAAATGCTACCACGGTTGACGCAGGATTTCCTGGTAAGCCAAACACAAGAGTATTTACAAGTAAGCTAAACAGCACAGGTTTCCCAGGTTTAACTGCTATTTTCCAGAACTTTTCTTCTGCTCCCATTTCCTTTAGAGTAATTTTTGTATAATCATAATCTCCTACAGAAACACCACCAGAAATAATTAATATATCGCATTCCTTGGCCCTCTTTAATTTATTTGTTATTTCATATCTGTTATCTTTAGCAATTCCCAAATCCTCTACATTGCATCCAGCATCAATTAACATTGATTGCAAACTATAACTATTTATATTTCTTATCTTTCCTGGTAAAAGTTCTTCTCCAAGATTTATAAGTTCATCTCCAGTTGCTAATATTGCAACCTTTGGCTTAACAGCAACTTTAACATATTTAATATTTAAAGCAGCCAACATCCCTATTTTTGTAGGATTTATCAATTCTCCTTTTTTTAAGACTAAATCTCCCTCTTTTATATCTTCTCCTTGAAATCTAACATTTTCCCATCTTCTCGCTTTCTTAAGAATCATGACCTTATTATTATTGCTTTTAGTATGTTCAATAGGGATTACAGTATCATAACCCTCAGGAACTTTAGCTCCTGTCATAATCCTTATGGCTGTTTCTTTACAAGGAGATACTTTTAATTCATAACCCGCCGGAATATTTCCTTCTATATTTAATAAAACTCCACTTTCTTCATCAAAACTATCGAAGCAGGAAGATATTACTGCATATCCATCCATTGCAGAATTATTAAATGGTGGTATGTTTTCTTTGGAATAGATATCCTCTCCCAAAACTCTATTTAGTGCTTCCATAATATCCACCACTTCAGTTTTCAATGTAGAAGTACTACTTAAAATTGTGTTAATTGCTTCTTCTACTTTAATCACAAATCATTCCCCTATATACTTTCTTCGTTTCTATTTTATGCACTTTTTCCCAATCTATTCTTTGACTGGTATATAAAATACAATACTCCTTCATAAAGAAGTATTAATACCATTATCCAAGTTCCGCTTCTTAAAATAAAATTTTGAATTGAAAATAAAAACTTACTAGTTAAAGTAGGAAGACTTAGATTAAATTTCATTGTGAAAGTATATAGCATTCCAAAGGTAAATATTCTTGACCACTGTGTAACATTGTACACTGCAACCCCCTTTATAAAGCCATACTTATTTACTCTTTTAATTGCTCTTAATACTTCAATAAATTCAACTATAATAAACCATAATAATATCCAAAGCCATATAAACAACACTAGGTTGTAATTAATAGCACCAGACACTGCACTTGCTAGACCAGTAATAGACATTGCTCCATGAAGAATACAATTTGTATTTGTCCAGCCATCCTCGAGATTCCATTCTTTCGAAAAAAAATATTTTCTTATTATTAGAATAAAGGCTAATATGTATAAGGCTATTCCTAAGTATATAAGTGAGGAGCTTACTAGCTTAGGAAATTTTTCTCCAAAGATTGTATTTCCAAATACCACAATAGATTGAGTGCTTACTGTAGAAAGTAATAATATGCCGTGAACTTTACTATATAATCCCTGACCGAAAATAGCACCATAATTTCTAATGCATATTGCTAAATATAAAGCCCACAAAGCTAAATTCCCCCAAAACATAACCCTTGCAAATGTATCTAATTCATGAATTCTTTGAAAAATGGCTATTCCGCATACAGAAGTTCCTGCCACCCAAGTCCCAACACCAAAGCTTTTTATTGCCCCCTTAAAATGAATTTCATTAATTGTTTTTTTTATAGCAGATTCTATAAAAGACGCAGCAATGAATATCCATATAATTAGCAAGGAAGTTGTAAGTATCTTCCCTGCTTTATTTTCTAGTAAGGGTATATTCTTCATTGCTCCATTTATAAATATCCCACACCCCATAACTATTGCCCCTGCAGCTGTTTCAGAAGGGGTAGACTTTAATAATAATATTTTAATTATGAAAAAAATCAAAAATAACAAGATAAACATTAAGGTAAATTGCATAGTGAATTTCCTCCAAGAAAATTACTTTAACTTCTTTTACGGTATACAATATAACTTCTAAATATATAGGTCACTGGTTGACTAATTATGTGAACCATTCTTGTAAATGGCATTAGTGCGAAAAATAAAAAGGCTGTAAACACATGAAACTTGAACAAAATTGGGACCTGCATCATAAGCGTTACGTCAGGTTTTAAAGTTAATATTCCTCTAAACCATGGAGCAAGAGATGCTCTATAGTCAAACCCTGCTGGATTAATTGAATGTACTATAGTTACAAGCATTCCATTAAATACAACTAATAGAAGTAATAGAATTGATATTAAATCACTAAAACTACTTGTCATTCTAACTCTTGTAACCATAAATCTTCTATATACAAGAATTGCTAAACCTATACAACTAGCTAACCCTGCCAGCCCCCCCATAATTGTAGCCATTATGTGATACTGTTCATCACTAACCCCTAATCCTCTATAAAACCACAAAGGAACTATTATTCCAGCCACATGGCCTAAGAATGCAAAAATAATCCCTATATGAAAAAGAGTGCTCCCCCACTTAAGAAGATTTTTCTCTAATAGCTCGCTGGATTTTGAACTCCAACCTCTCTGGTCATTGTTATATCTTAAAAATAAGCCAAGGATAAAAACTGTTATTACTATATAGGGATATATAATCCATAAAAGTTGTTCAAAAAAAATCATAGGTTTCCACCCCCAGTTAATTCACAATCAATCTCATCCTTTTTTAATACATTTAGCAGTATGTTAAACACCTTATTATAAGGATTTCCTTCCCTTCTAAGCTTTAGAAACATTTCATAAATTGACTCTTTATATTCCATAAGTATTTCATTATTTAAGCTTAAGGCTGAGAATTCCAGTATCAAAGGCAAAAAATCTGGAAGCTCATTTTCCACCATTTCAAAGCCAGCCTTTCTATACTTTTCTTTTATATTGAGAAGCCCCATTCCTCTATCCCTATCTTCTTTATATTTAAAATAAGATAAGTTTAAGGGAGTCATATTTGTAAAATCAAATGTACTAACATAGAGTTCTTGAAGATCAAGTTCCATAATATTCTCAACATAATTAATAAAACTTAAAACTTCACTCCACTCTTTTTTATTTCCTTCTTCCTCTATTTCATTCTTAATCTCTTTTAATTCAATAAACCAATTATTATCAGGATATCTCAATAAGAAAGAGGTAATTAAATATACCTTTTTTATAAAATCGTCATTCATATACCTCACCTCCCACTAACTATTTATGTATGGTCCTTTATTATTTTCAAGGTCAATCCCGCAAGTTCCCTGCTCATGTAATAAATCTTCTGCTATTTCTCTATGATTAGATGGAATAACGAACCTATCTCTATATTTTGATATTGCAAGAAGCCTATACATTTCTTCTGCAGACTCCTCTGTAAGTCCATTTTCCTTTAGTATTTCTTTATCTGTTTCAATCCCTAGATTAACTGCTCTCATATGATATCTCATGGCTGCCATTTTTTTTAGTGCTTCTTGAATATATCCATCTTCCCCATCTGTTAATAAATTTGCTAGGTAATGTATTGGAATTCTCATGTTCTCTATAGTTGGAAATACCTTTCTTATGTCCGAAATTCGTTCTTCTCCATTTATTGTCTTCAAAATAGGGCTAAGTGGTGGGACATACCAAACCATAGGAAGAGTTCTATACTCTGGATGAGGAGGAAAAGCTATTCTCCATTTAACTGCTAATTTATATATAGGTGATATTTTAGCTGCATCTATCCATGACTCTGGTATTCCATCTTTCCTTGCCTGCTTTATAACATCCTCATCGTTAGGATCTAGAATTACATTAAGGTGAGCATTATATGCTCTACTATTTTGCTTAACTGATGCTGCATAACCAACGCTATCTGCATCATAAAGTATAACTCCAATATATCTTAATCTTCCTACACAGCTTTCTGCACATAATGTTGGGAGCCCTGCTTCAACTCTAGGAAAACAAAACACACATTTATCTGCTTTAAAACTATTCCAATTATAATAGGTCTTTTTATACGGACATGCTGATACACAAAGCCTCCAAGATCTACACAAATTTTGATCAACTAAAACTATGCCATCCTCATCCCTTTTATATATAGCTCCTGATGGACATGCTGCGGCGCATGACGGATTAAGACAATGCTCACATATTCTTGGTAAATACATCATAAACACCTTTTTAAAATCAGAAAGAACTCCCTCTTCAACCCCATACATATCCGAATCTTTCTTCCCTGTTTCATATACACCTGCCAAATCATCTTCCCAATTAGGACCCCACTTAATATCCATATGCTTGCCGGTTAAGGATGAGATAGGGCGCGCTGATGGCGGACTTTTCTTATCTTTTTCATTCATGAGCTTTTCATATTCATAGCTCCAAGGTTCATAGTAATCATCAATAACCGGAAGATTGGGATTATAAAAGGTTTTTGCAAGTACTGTTGGTTTGTTTCCAGCTCTTAAAACCAGCCTTCCTCCAACTGATTTCCAGCCTCCCTTATATTTTTCTTGATTCTCCCACTCTCTTGGGTATCCAATTCCGGGCTTAGTCTCAACATTATTCCACCACATATGTTCTGCACCTTGGCGATTAGTCCAAACATTTTTACAAGAAATACTACAAGTGTGACATCCTATGCATTTGTCTAGATTCATTACCATAGCAAGTTGTGCTTTAATCCTCATACCAATCAACCTCCGATAACTTCCTTATTACAACACTTAAATCTCTTTGACTGCCTGTAGTACCGTAATAATTAAAATCATAGCTAAGTTGCGAATAGCCTCCAATCATATGAGTTGGTTTCATAAAAATTCGAGTAGGGCTATTATGTGTTCCTCCCCTTGTATTAGTTATTTTTGAGCCAGGAACATTTATTGTTTTATCTTGTGCATGATACATATAGGCATTTCCACGAGGAAGTCTATGACTTACTACTGCTCTTGCAACAACTACTCCATTTCTATTAAAACACTCTACCCAATCATTATCTTTAATCTCAGCTTCTTCCGCATCCTTATTATTAATCCATATAACTGGACCTCCTCTAAACAGAGTTAACATATTAGGAGTTTCATGGAACATAGTATGAATAGACCATTTATTATGAGGAGTCATATAATTTACAGTTATTTCTTTACCTTTGCTTTCTGGTCTTTTGCCCTCTTTTGCAAATGGAGAATGTTTCAATGGGGGTTTAAATAATGCTAAGGCTTCGCCAAACTCTAAAATTAGCTCATGATCTAAATAAAAATGTTGTCTACCGGTTAATGTGTGCCAAGGGATTAACTTTTCAACATTTGTAGTAAATGGTGAATACCTTCTTCCTCCCTTCTCTGAGCCTGTAAACACTGGAGAAGTAATAACTGTTTTAGGTCTAGCTGTTATTTCCTCAAAAGTAAATCGCTCTTCTGCCCTCTCAAGAGCGTATTCTTTAAGCTCTAGTGAGGTTTTCTTTTCAAGCCCTTCCCATTCCCTAACTGCAACTGTTCCATTTGTTGTAGATGAAAGCATAAGTACAGCTTCACAGGCATTTCTATCTACGGTTAAGTCAGGACACCCTTGGGCGACTCCTTCTCTATTAATTGTTCCACATATATTTTTTAGTTTTTCATATTCATCAGCTGCTAAAAAACTTACTCCTTTAGTAGTTATAGGCTTTTCTTTAACATTTGGTCCTAGTGAAATCATCTTGTCATAAATTGCTCCATAGTCCCTTTCAACTACATTTATCCTAGGCATATTTTTTCCAGGGATAGCTTTATTATCGCCTTTACTCCAGTCATTTACTTGACCATATGGCTGCGCAATTTCATCCTGGGTATCATGAAGCAAAGGAATTCCGTATACATCTTTTACAGGACCATCAAATTGTTTCTCTGCCATTTTAGAAAAACTTTTTGATAATTCAATAAAGATCTCCCAATCTGACTGTGATTCCCATTGCGGAGCAACAGCTGGATTAAAGGTATGTACAAATGGATGCATATCAGTACTACTTAAATCTGATTTCTCATACCAAGTGGCTGTAGGTAAAACAATGTCTGAATATAAGGCGGTACCTGACATTCTTAACTCCAAGTTCACCAAAAGATCTAATTTTCCTTCTGCTCCATGTTCTCTCCATTTTACTTCTTCTGGATGTATACTATTATCATCCTCATTAAGTAATCCACTATCTGCTCCTAATAAATGCTTTAGAAAATATTCATAACCTTTTCCTGAACTTGATAATAAATTAGCTCTCCAAACAAACATTGTTTTGGGGAAATTCCTTTCATCATCAGGATCCTCAATACTAAACCTTAATTCACCTTTTTTAAGCATATCCCCTACAAAGTTTGCGATTTCTTCATTGGTTTTAGCACCATTTTTAAGCGCTTCATCATATAAGGATAAGGAGTTTTTATCAAACTGAGGATAACTTGGTAGCCATCCAAGTCTTGCAGCCATAACATTATAATCTGCACAATGCTTATATCTAGCTTTATCAACTGTAGGTGAAACCAATTCATCTATTTCCATATTTTCATAGCGCCATTGGTCCGTAGCAAAATAATAAAATGAAGTAGAATTTTGAAATTTAGGTGGCACTGTCCAATCCTTTCCAAAAGCTATTGTAGCCCACCCTTCTATAGGACGCAGCTTTTCTTGTCCTACGTAATGTGCCCATCCTCCTCCATTTACACCTTCACATCCAGTTAACATAACCATATTTATTATTGCTCTATAAATTGTATCTGAGTTATACCAATGATTAATACCTGCTCCCATGATTATCATTGATCTTCCTTTAGATGCAATTGCATTTTCTGCAAATTCCCTGGCAATTTGTATAACTAACTTTCTATCTACTCCAGTTATTGCTTCCTGCCAAGCAGGTGTGTATGGATTTAAGCTATCATAATTTATTGATGTGGTTTCTTCCAAATTAGAACTTAATCCATAATTAGCAACTGTTAAATCATATACAGTTGTAATAATAATTTCTTCATTTCCATTATTTATTCTTTTCACCGGAACCGATTGTCTAAATGTATCCTTTCCTTCTTCTCCAAAGTAAGGGAACTCAACTCCAACTATATCATCATGAACACCATATAAACTTAACCTAGGATTAACCTTTTCACCCGTTTCAGAGTCTTCCCCCTTAATGTTCCATTTTCCTCCTTCTTCCCATCTGAAACCTTCACTTCCATTAGGGATAGAGAGTTTTTGAGAATTATCATCAAATATAATTGTTTTCCATTCACTATTAGTTAAATTCTTATCTAGGTCACTAGCTCTCAGGAAACGATCTGATACATAATTTTCGCCTTTTTTCTTAAGCATTATTAGAAATGGCATATCAGTATATGCCTTTACATAATCTATAAAAAAACTTTCTTTTTTATCTATGTAAAATTCCTTAAGAATAACATGACCCATTGCCATTGCTAGTGCTCCATCTGTCCCAGCTTTTACTTGAAGCCAGTTATCAGCAAACTTAACATACTCAGCATAATCTGGGCTTACAGAAACTACCTTTGTTCCTTTATATCTAGCTTCTACCATAAAATGAGCATCCGGAGTTCTTGTAAGCGGAAGATTAGATCCCCATATCATAATATAACTAGAATTGTACCAATCACTACTTTCTGGCACGTCAGTTTGGTCTCCCCAAATTTGTGGTGAAGCTGGAGGTAAATCAGCGTACCAATCGTAGAAACTCATAAGAGGAGAACCTAATAATGATAGGAATCTAGTTCCCGCAGCATAACTAATCATAGACATTGCAGGTATTGGTGACACTCCAACTATTCTATCTGGCCCATATTTTTTTATGTCATATATTAAGGCTGCTGAAATGATTTTGTAAGCTTCCTCCTTAGAGACTCTAATAAATCCACCTTTTCCTCTTGCGGACTTATATTTTGATGCTTTTTCTGGATTTTCTACTATACTTGCCCATGCTAAAACAGGATCTCCAGTTTCATTCATGGCTTTTCTCCAAAGCTCCAGTAGTACTCTTCGAATGTAAGGATATTTTATTCTTAATGGACTATAAAGGTACCATGAGAAGGTTGCTCCTCTAGGACACCCCCTAGGTTCAAAATCTGGCATATCTGGTCCAGTAGAAGGATAATCTGTTCTTTGAAGTTCCCAAGTTACTAACCCATCTTTTACATATACATCCCAACTACAAGAACCAGTGCAGTTAACTCCGTGAGTTGAGCGTACTACTTTATCATGCTGCCATCTGTTTCTATAAATAACTTCCTGTTCCCTTGAATATGGGGAAATTTCAGTCCATCTATCTGAAAGATGTTCTCGTTTAGAAAAATACTTTAATCTTTCTAATATAGGTAAATTTCTCTTACTCATAAATTTCCTCCTCAAAGCCCAATATTAATTGTTTTTATTAATAAGCCTAAAAATCTTATATAGTTTTCCTACGCTATAGTAATATTATTCAAAACCTTAAAATTAAAAGAAAAAACACTTTATATAAAAGTGTTTTCAAAATGTCTTAGGTGATATATATACTTCTCCATTGCCTAATATAGCCAGTCTATCCTCTGGCCTAAGTGATATTGTATTATAGTAAGGTGAATTAGGTTCTAGTCTTATAGATTGCACTATTGCTTGATTTCCATCAAATATAAGTAAGTACACAGTATTGCTTGATGAAACATTTTTAAGGTTATATATATTGCTCGGAGAATAAATAAAATCTGATAATTTATAAACGCCTTCCTTAAAGGTATTTGCAGTGGCCCTAACTTGAGGTGCAGCATTAACAATATTAAAGGCTAATAAGAAAAATAACATTAGAGAAATAACAAACTTTTTCATCATATATCCACCTTTCAATTCTATTGGCTCTTACATTTATATCTTTATCAGGTTTTAGGAAGTATTCGCGCCTCTCCATCACCAATTAATAAAATTCTATACTCAGGCTTCATAGGTCTCAAATCATATTTTTGTGTTCCGGGCTCTAATTTTATAATTTGCATTGCAACTTGATCTTCATTTGCAAGCAATATAAAAATACTTTTCTTAGGAGAAATATTTTCAATTGTATATAAATTATTAGGGGATGGTTCTAAATCAGATATTTTGTAAACCCCTTCCTTAAAAGTAGTTGCTGGACTCGCAAACACCGGTATTGCTACAAATGTGTTTAAGAATAAGCTTAATAAAACTATTAATAAAACTCTAAACTTCTTCATCATGTAACCACCTTTCAGTTTTATTATGCGTAATACAAAAAGCAATATACATATATACAATATATGTAATAAAATGTTATAATTTGTTAAAGTCTATTGATAAGATTACTCTTTAATTATTAAATCTATGGGGGATATTATATTGAAAAGAGTTAGAAAAGCAATCATTATTATTTGTACTATTTTATTAATTCCAATAATTTTAACAAGTATACCCTCAGGGAAATACTTAGATAATGCTGAATTAAAGGATAAAATAAAAAAAGGTACTGCATATGATATAGAAGTTAATAAGAGCTTAAAAATTGATAATGCTGTATTAACAATTCAAAGAATAACTTTTACAGATGAAAATACTTACTTAAGATATAGTTATAAGCATAAAAAAATAGGAGGAAACTTTTATTTTCAATCGATAGAATTATATGATGATAACGGTAATAAATATATTAGCCATAGTGGAGAAAGCAAAGGAAAACTCTTTGGCCAAGATGATTTAATTTCCTATAACTTTATCAATTCAAATAGCAAAGAGATTACACTAAAACTTCAACTATACGATAGAAACTTTGAAATGAAAATACCATGTTCAAGGAGTACAAGCATATGAAGATAAAAGACAAATTGCCGGATGTTATTAAATGGATACTAGCAATAATTCTTCTACTATTATGCATTCACTACTATCTTCTTTCTTATGGTAGATTTACTGCTAATGGAGCATTGAGAGATTCTGAGATAAATGAACACTATGGACCCTCTGAAACAAAAAAAGAACTCTCTTTAGAGTATGGTAAAATATTTTTAGGTAAATATAAAGATTGGATTTCAATAACTGCTATTGAGAAAAAAATAATAAAGTGGTATCCTTCCGGTTACACTTATGTTCTTCCCATAAATAATTCAGAAAAGATCACTCAATCTTTTGAAGGAACTACAACCTTTAGAGATTTATCTAAAAATTATGTCTTTGGATATGTAAATGATCCAAATATAACTTCAGTAAGGCTATATGCCGAAATAAATAGCAAGGAAACTATTATGGATTATTCAATTGATTCAAGTAAAATGTTTATATTCTATTGGGATACTGATAATAAAGGAGGTAACTTAGTATCATTAAGCGGTTTTGATAAGGACAATAATTTAGTTTATATATATAAGTACCCTCATTAATTATTAAAAATTTATTTATTAATATAAACGCAAAACCAAAAGGAATCTTGTACTAATTTATAACAAGATTCCTTTATCATTTTCAACATGTCCTTCTTCCTTCAAACTTTGTATAAAAAGCATTTATTATTGAAACATTACTATATGTAGGACTTATGTAGCTAAGAAAGGATTTAGGTCATGGATAATACTTATAGAAATAGAATACCAATAATATTAACCTTAATATTTGAAATAATAGTGCTCATCACAACTGTAACCACACTATTTTCTGCTAAGTGGGGCGACTTAGCGTTATGCGGCTTAGCCTTTGTATGTCTTTTCTTACCTTTTGTCATTTCAGCTATTCTTAAAAATAGAAATATTTTCTTACCTCCTAGTTTTAAGCTAGTTTCAGTAATTTTTATCTTTTCTGCTCAATATTTAGGTGAAATTATAAATTTCTATACTATGTTTTGGTGGTGGGATTTACTACTTCACGGAGTATTTGGCTATTATGCTACCTTAACTGGATTCTACTTAATAAAAGGTAATTTGAATAAGGGTGCTGAATCTACTGAAAAAAGATTTATACTCTTTAAAATCCTATTTGCTTTTAGTCTTGCCATAACATTAGGAACCCTATGGGAAATCTTTGAATATCTTGGTGATTATTTTCTAAAAACCAGCATGGCTGCTGGAGGACTTGAAGATACTATGACAGATATTATAGTAAAACTTGTTGGTGCTACTATATACTCTATAATTTATTACTTTCATGAAAAATCAACTTTAAATATTTGAGACTATTCCCAATTCACCCAATACTTTACTTAACCTATTCTTCTCTTTCTCACTTACTTCAAAGCTTGTATTATATAAATAATGCTGTAAAACATCTGCATCCTTTAATACCTCATCATATTCATTATCTATGTTATATTTGTTGCTATGTTTACTTATAGCACTACAAATAATTTCTATTTCTTTTTCATTGAAAAGCTTAATTTCTTCAAATATTTTTTTCGCTTCGATAGCTCCTAATATACCGTGGTCTAAAGTATAATGAGTTTTATAGGTTGAAATATCATGAAGCATTCCTATAATTGCGCATAATTCAACATTTAGTCCACGTTTAAGAGCTATTAAACTACATGTATTTGATACACCATATAAATGTGAAAATACTCCACTCTTCTCTTCTGATATATTACCTTCTATCAAAATATTGTTAATTAACTTTCTTATTTCTTCTAATCTATTCATTGTATTAATACCCCCATGAATTAATCTTCCATTTACCTTCTACCTTAATTAGTTCAAATTGCTTAGTAGAAATTGATCTTCCTGGAATCCAATCACCTGCAGTTTGTGCATCCTCATAACATATAATTTCTACCTCTGAATCAATTAAAACTCTATCTTTATCACAAGTATTGATTTTAGCATTTAATAACTTTGCAGATTGAAGAGTTTTTCTAAGATAAGAAATTCCTTCTTCATTAAGTCCTTTTGTAAAGACTTCAGTTCCATATTTCTTTAAAGTTTCTAAATCTTTTTGCGTTAATGCCTCTAGATAGCTTGATATAATATCTTGTGCCTCTTCTATATTAATAGTACTAACTTTATTTTTTAAAAGTTCATTTAAAATAACATTTGAATTTTTATTTATAAACCAAACTTTACTCCCTTTCATTAAGACACCTTGTGCACTATCATTTTTATCTATCCATAGATTATATTCTTCCTTTGATTTATCTATATAATTTATCTTAACCATATAATCAGGTGAGCGTATATCAAGTTTTTTATTAGTTCTCTTTTTATCATTTAAAGCTTTCATAAACTTGTCTATTATATTTTTATCTAAAAGAATAATTTTATCTTCATCCTTTTGTTGAATTATCTCAATTGATACTACTTCCTTACGCTTATTACCATTGAAATTAAAAACTATAAAAGTTACAGATGCTAAAAATACTATTATAGGAACTATAATTAAAAGTAACCTTTTCTTTTTACTAATGGTACTCACCTCCAAAATTTCAACTTACAAATAAATCCAAATGCTTGTTAATATTATATTTGAATTTTATAATTAACACAAATGCAACCTTTAAAATAATCAAATTTCTAAAATTTTAATTTAATAGCTAATGTTATCATTTTATTATCTCTACTTTCCAGTGTAATTAGAGTTAATCTGGTTAATATAATATCAGAGGACAGATAAAGATTAGCTAATCTATATGGAAGTGATATAGTGTTATTATGGTTTAAGTTATCTTTTATCATAGTAATATTTAGACTTACCATGTAGGTTTAAGCTAACATCATATAAGCTTTTGTACTAACACTTTATAGTCGTTGGATTATATAAGTTTATATAATTATCTTATATGATAAAAAACCATTATTATAAGTAATAAAATATGTATATAGTCAAAAGATTATATATCTATAATAAATTATTTATATTAGTGCTCTTAAATCTTTATTTGTCCTTATTAGCATGCTAAATCTTTATAGTTAACTATATGGCTTGAGACTAATTTGTTTGTATATAATGCATTATATTTAATATAAATTCTAAATATTTGCCCTAAAAAGTTTTTAGGTGCACAGAGGGACTTTCTGTTTGCAATTTTGCTAACAAAAAGTCCCTTAACTACTTATTTTTCGTGATTATTTATTTCAATTAGTGCATTATAAAACAGTTCTGGCTGATCTAGCATAGTCATGTGACCCGCATTAGGTATTAAATAAATCTTTTTATATGGTGACTTAATATTTTCAAAATATTCCTTAGCTATTACATAAGGTGTTTGCCAATCATCTTCACCTAAAACATAATAGATTGGTACTTTATACTCTGCCGTCTCCGAATTTAAATCAAAGTTAAATAAATAACTTATTATTTTCTCGTTTGCTTTATTACCTTTTAAAAGTGCTGAAAAATCAGATAACTTAGAAATAGGACTTTTAAATGCAATTAGTGTCATTGAAAGACCTATCTTTACTGCTAAATTATACTTTCCTTGAAGTCTTCTAAGTTTAATACATTTTTTCATAAATTCACTATCATATTTATCACCAGGATAATTTTCAATAGCTTCTATTTTTTTTAATGATTTTTTATCATTAGCACTTATAATTAACTCCTTAACTTTATCATATCCTACACGCTCATTTTCACGCATATTTATTACTTGCCCAACCCCAATATAATAAGCTACATTTTTAGGATACTTTTTTATAAATATACTGCCTAAAACACTTCCCCAAGAATGTCCAAGTATTATTATCTTTTGCTTATTATACTTTTTCTTTAAATATTGAATTATTTCATTTAAGTCCTTTAAAAGCAAATCAATTGTTGGATGTTTATCTGGATTTTTAATAAGTGTTTTTCCGGCTCCACGTTGATCCCAGTGAACTACTGTAAAAATATCTTCCCATTTATCCTGAAACGCATATGCAAATATGGATTCTGCATTTCCAGGTCCTCCATGCAAAAATAACATTACTGGATTATCATAGCTTGTACCTGAATGAAAAAGGTATTGTTTTATTCCGTTTACTAATACATACTCCTCCAAATAAATTAATTTATCTTTCTTCTTTCCCATAACTCTAATTCCCCTCTTTAATTGTTTAAATTCTACTAATAATATAATTTATATATATTGTAGTTTTTTAACTTAATGAGTTACTAAGTAGGCCAGAGGTATAGTTTATAAATTAACACAAATAATAAACTGGAAAGGTGGTTATCTAGATGAGAAAACTTCTTGCTTTTTTTGTGATTTTTTCATGCATATTATTTTATACGATCATTCCTATTTCTGCTGTAAATGTATTTAAAGAAGGAGTATACAAATTATCTGATTTCAATATTTCAGCTGGTAACTTTTATACAGCACAAAATTTATCTAAAGATAGTGAAATATTTGTGCAAATTTATAACGGAGACAGAGAGATACAACAATTTTTAAGAATCCCCCCTGGTTCAAGAAAATTTACTTTAGTTGCATTAAAGCCAGACTATAGACTTGTAATACTCGGTCCAGGAGAATTGTTTATTTCAGAAGAAAGACGCTGATTTAAGCTCAATCAAATGTTATTAAATATAATAATTTCGAGAGGTTGTTATGCTAATGAAGAAATTTATTGCTTTTTTTATTATTTTTTCCTGTATTTCATTTAATATAATCATACCGACACATGCTGCAACACTATTTAAAGAAGGAGTGTATAAATTATCAGATTTAAATGTTCCAGAAGGTGAGTTCTATTCTGCAGCAAATCTATCTAAAGAAAACGAAGTACTTCTACAGATTTATGATGAAAAGCAAGTACTACTTCAGTTTTTAAAAATGCCGCCAGGCTCTAAAAATGTAAATTTAGTTGCTTTAAAACCTACTTACAGAATCGTAATATTAGGAAATGGTCAAATATCAATTACTTAAGGACTTATTCTAATTAAAATCAAATAATAAGATTGAGAGGTGGTTATATTTATGAAAAAACTTATTGTTTCAGCCCTTATTTTTTTATCTATGTTAATTAATATTAATAACGTTATTCCTGTATCTGCTGCAACTACTTTAAAGCAAGGGGTATATAGTGCCAAAGATTTTAGTTTTCCAGCTGAATCAGAACACTATATTAAAAATATATCTCCAAATGAAGAGCTTTTTGTAGTGTTTGCTGATGAAAACTTAAGAATAATACAGGCAGTAAAATTATCTCCTAATTCACCAAAATTCAACTTAATTACTTTAAACCCTAATTTTAGTATAGCTATATTAGGCAAAGGGGAATTATCTATAGAATAACAAACACGAAAAAATGTTTGTTATTCTATGCTTTACTCCATATATCCTTTATATAACTAACAAACTCTATTTATTGGTTTTTCCTTTATAAAGGCTTCAATATTCTTAGCTAAAATATCCAAAAGTCTTTGTCTTGATTCAAGGCACTTCCAACCAATATGAGGAGTTAAAATAACATTTTTCATACTAAAAAGAGGATTATCTAATTCTGGCGGTTCAATCTCTTGAACATCAAGCGCTGCTCCAGCTATGATTTTATTTTCTAAAGCCTCAATTAAATCTACTTCCTTTATAATTGCTCCTCTAGCAGTATTTATTATAAAGCTTGAAGGCTTCATAAATTTCAACTTACTCTTATCAATAAGATGCTTTGTTTCCTGAGTAAGTGGACAATGAATAGTAACAAAATCACTTTCCTTAAGTAGTTCATCTATACTTACAAACTTAATACTTGAGTCACCTAAATCTTTATGACTTCTGCTGTAAACAAGTATATTCATTCCTAAGGCTTTAGCTACTTTCATCACTTGTTGTCCTATAGAACCTGCTCCTATAACTCCCAGTGTTTTATTTTGTATTTCAAAATGTGGCACCCCTAGGTATTTAGTAAAATTACTATAGTTATTATTTTCAATCATCCTTTGCTGCTCTGATAAAGATGAACTTAAACTTAACATAAATGTAATCACTAATTGAGCCACCGCTTCGCTACTATAACCTGGCACATTACAAACTGCTATGTTTTTCTCTTTTGCAGCCTTTATATCAATATTATTGTATCCTGTACCAGCTTCACATATTAATTTAACACTTGTAGGAAACTTTTCTATTAACTCTCTTCCTATAGCAAGTTCTTTAGTAACTACAATGTTTTGATCTTTTACTCTTTCTAGAATTTCAATTTCATTACTATCATCATATTTTGTAACTTTACCTAAGCTATCTAGAGTTGAAAAATCAAGTGAATTATCAAAATTTACTCTGCTTGAATTAAGAAATACAATGTTACTCATTTTGTCCTCCTTATTACTCTCATTCCTCATTTTATATATATTTCTGATTTAAATATTTTCCGGGTAATATGCTTTTATTATATCACAATAAATTTATGGAATTATCTCATTAGTGATTGTGACATTCTAAAATAAGTATGTCTTTTTCCCCTAACTACTATAGATAAAGCCATAATATTTTCTGGGTCTGCCATTCTTCCATATCCACCATCTCCTATATGATGAATATCAATCCCAACTCTTTTATTACTTAATGCAAATTGCCTTATGGTGTCTACATCTGCACTTTCTTGACTAGTTCCTATTGCACTTATATTCAGTGCCCCTTTTTCTTTTACTTTCTTAACTAAATTATATAGTTCTTGTTCTTGAACTCCTGGAACTGTACCTACTGCAGGAACCAAAATTCCATCTGCACCTTCATCTATAAATCTTTCTATAATGTCTACATCAAGAAATTTTTCATTTATTCCTGCTCCATGCATTTTACCAGCAAATATTAATCCCTTATAATACTTCTTAGCAATATTAATTGAGTTTAAAATAGCACTATTTGAAACTCCAGTAGCTGGGTTTCCTGTTAAGCAAATAAAATCTATTCCTTGATTATTTGCTTCAATAAATGTCTCTTTAGTTGCTTTTCTTCCCTTTGAAATATTTAACTTATCCTCTATAAATGTTGCATCTTCATCAACAGGCTCTAAATTAATTCCAATTGGTCTTCCAACCATCTCTTTTAGTCTATCAATGGTTTTATCGCATTCTTTTAATCCTTGAACCTTCTTCTCATACACATCATATTCATTAAGTAGTATTAAATCAGCACCAAAAGATGCCATTACTTCTGCATTAGTAAGCCCTTCTATTAAAGGTGCTGCAGTTACCACTGTTTCTCCTAGAACAGTTCTTCCTTCACTTGCTAAAATTGCTTGTTTTAATTCATCTCTACTCATTTTCTTAAAATCACTTGCAAAACAACTTAATAATCTTTTCATTTTTTCCTCCTATTAATTACATCTCTGTGGTATTTTATTGTTAACTTTACCTAAGTATAATTTGCGAAACGGGTTCTGCGTCAATACTTTTTTTAAAAAACATTTTAAGGTAAAATTATTTTAACTAATGGTTTAAGGAGTGAGCTTTATGATAACTATTTATGATATTGCAAAAATTTCGGGTTATTCTGTTTCTACAGTATCTCGTGCATTAAATAATCAACCTAGAATTTCTAAAGAAACTCGAGATAAGATCTTAGAAATAGTATCTAAATACGATTATATTCCAAATAGCAAGGCAGTAAGTCTTAGTATTGGGAAGAGCTTTAACCTAGGAATAATAGTACCTTATAGCAGTTCTAATAGTTATTATGATGCGATAATAAGTGGGATTATGGAAGAAGGTTTTAGAGATGGTTATAAAGTTACCTTTTTACCTACAAACTACGATAAAGAGATAGAACTTGACTATCTAAAAATGTTTTCCTCAAAAGAATTTGATGGTCTTATAATTTTATCTGCTTCAAATTCTTTTAAATTAATAGAAGAATATACAAAATATGGCCCAATTATCTGCTGTGAAGATGTAGGTAACTGCAGTCTTCCTTCTGTCTACATAAATAGATTTGAGGCCTATGAACCTATATTAGCAGAGCTTAAAAAGAAGAATTATAAAAACTTTGCTCTTACCTTTAGTAGGACCTATGATTCAAGTTTGGCTTCACAAAAAGTTTTTAATATATTTCAAACTAACTTAAAAAGTTTTTCAACAAAATTAATATATAATAATTGTAAAAATTTTGAGGACGGCTACTGTGCTGGAAAATATTTTTATAGTTTAAAGGACAATGTTGATTGCATATTCGCAAACAGTGATGAAGTTGCAGCTGGAATTTATAAATTTTTTAAAGATAATAGAATTAAAGTTCCATTAATTATAGGGCAGGATAATCAAGCTATAAGTAAGCTTTTAGATATATCTACTATTGATTTTCATATAACTACTTTAGGAAAGAAAGCTGTTTCCATGTGTATATCTGGAGAATTTAGAAATGAAATAATAAGAAGTTCTTTTATAAAAAGAGGAGATTTATAATAATAAAAAACATCCACCTTGGGAAATATATATTTGGAGGTGAATGTTATGCAAGTAAAAGATATAATGTCAAAAGATTTAGTAAGTTTAAGTCAAGATGATTCTGTTGAAAGAGCTGCTCAAATGATGAAACAATTCGATATTGGATCAATTCCTGTATGCCAAGAACAAAATTTAGTTGGTGTTGTTACAGATAGAGATATTGCTGTAAGATCAGTAGCAACAGGTCAAAATACAAGTATTCAAAAAATAAAGGATGTCATGACATCAAAGCCTGTAACAGGAACCCCTGATATGGATATTCATGATGCAGCTAAAATAATGAGTGACCAACAAATAAGAAGACTTCCAATTATTCAAAACAACAATCTTGTTGGTATAGTTGCACTTGGAGATATTTCTGTAGAGCCTACTCTTCAAGATAATGCTGAAGACGCACTTAAAAATATTTCTCAACCAGCAACTAATCACATCTAATTAAATATATAAATATAAAAACCAGTATCCTTATACTGGTTTCCTAATTATATGGAGGTGTAACTATGATACATAAGGAGAAGGATATAGAAATTGAAGAAGGAATTTATTTAAAAAGAAATCATGAGCAAAAAGAAGAAGCTGCTAAGCCAATAAACACACTCTTAGCTTTTGGTCCCGTTAATATGGGTTTAAGTAATATGAAAAATGAAGAAAGCTACGCTGAACAAAGAATTAAAGAAGATTTAAGAGAATAAATTGTTTTAATTAATCTGTAAAACAAAAAAGAACTACCATAAAGGTAGTTCATTATTTGCATATTGCGTCCAAAATACCGTTTCTCCAATTTTGAGACCTATCTCTTGATAGGTGGGTGTCCGCAAATAAGCTTCTATTTTCCTACTGCCGTTATGTTTTCAATTATGAAATCATATGGGACTCACCATAGGCCTAATATAATCTTAATTTTATGAGACTCCCTTTGTTGTAATGTAGATTCAAAATAGGAGCTTTTCAAATATTTCAGAAATTTATTATGTAAGACTGAACTTACTTTCAGTCTTTATATACTATTTTCTAAGACTCCATAACATCTTGAGAATGTTTAATCGGTGTCTGTATAAGTAATTATATAAGGTAAATTAATAATAGTCAATTAGAAATTCTAACCAAAAATTAGTCAAATAAATAGGTTAATAATGGTATCTCCATTTCTTTTTTGTTTGCTCCACCGTGTACCCCTTTAAAGATAATTTCGAAAACATCTTTCTCATACCACCATATGTTAGTATTTCCTCTTGGTAATACAATAAGATTACCACATCTTTCTTTTAATCTTTTTGATGGATTATTAAAAAAACCTATTTTAGCTAGTTCATCAAAAGTATAAACTTCTGCTAACCCTTTTAATTCATTCACCAAAAGTTCCTTTAAGAAAATTAAATGCTCCTCTTTTACATGTAGGATTAGGTCTCTTGCGTAACCAGTTGGAGACATAATATCACCATTTTTATTTTTAACTAAATACTTATCAATATCAGGTATCATTTCATTTAAATAATACTTTTTGTTTAAATCACTTTCTATCTGTCCATGGTCAGCACTGATCATAATCAGTGTATCATTAAACTTACTTTTTCCATTATCATAAAAGGAATCTAGATATTTAAACAACTTTTTTACTGCTCCCTCAAATTCTTTAGAAGAGTCTCCTTCTTTATGAGCTACAGTATCCAGTTCAGGTATATAAACATAGAAATATTCTTTTTCATTATTCTTATCTAAATCCTTAGATAACCCTTCAAACAGCTCCTTATAACTCTCATACCCCTTTAATTCAGCATGTTTACACATTGTCTCTGTAAATGTACCTTGATTTATTCTCTTAGGCTGATAAACTGTACTCTTTACTCCATGCTCTTTTAATTTCTTAAATAAACTCTCTTTAGGCAAAAAGCTAGATGGATCTATATTTCTGTCCTTTAAGGTCTGCATTCCATCTTTTCTAGCTTCTTTAAATAAAAATGGAACTATTACATCCTCTACTACTGGCTCATAATAAAACCATTCGTAAAGTCCATGTTCATTTATAGATTCTCCAGTTAAAGCTGTTGTTACATGTACAGTTGTAGTTGAAGGAAACTGGGAGGTTAACTTCGATACTACTCCACCTTCTTCAATTTCCCCTAAAAATTTTGATTTACTTTTATATTTATCATAAAAGCTCCATCCAAAGGCATCTACTAAGAAAAATACAACTTTATTTGGCGATGACTGTAACCCTTGTAAAGTATCAATGGGTAACTTCTTATCTGCATCAATACCAAATAAATCCTTTATAGTTCCAAAAATATTAGAAAAACAATAGCTTTCATATAGTGGAACTGTGAATTTATTATATGTGCTTTTATCAACTTCCTGTAAGGATTTCATATTTCTCATATAAACACCTCAAACTTTCTTATAAATCACTGCAGATTATATTCTATTTTCATATCCTTACCATCAAAGTATACGAGATCCCCAGCAGCTAAGTGCCAAACACCTTGTAAAACTGTAGGATATTTTATTCCATTTACATCTTTATAGCCTCTACAAACAGCTGACCATTTTTCAATTCTTGAATTACCTTTTCCATCATTATATTCTCTATCTTCTGTAGTAAAACTTATCATGCATCCATTATCATCAAAGGTGAAAATTCCACTAGCTTCAATTCCATAATAAGTTATATTAGCTTTTGCATGATTTTCATCTATACTTTCCCAATTAACAAAATCCTGCAAAGCAACATTAGGTATTATTAAACCTTCAGATAAATATGTTGCAAGGCATGCTTTATCCATAGCTTTTCCTCTTTCATCAAATAGTGTTATAAGCTTAGCTATTTGCCCCTTCATTCCTCCAACTCCATCTTTATATGAGTCAATACCTTCAAAAGGAATTCCCATTAAACTTGTATTTATAAGGGCGAACCTAGTTGGCTTATTAATAAAGCTATATAATGTATATTCTATTTTAAGCTTTCTTGAAGCCTGCACAAAATCTACATCTTTAAAGTATATCTTCATATTTGCCATTTTAGGCTTGCCAATATACCCACAATAACGAAAATATTTCTGTACAGGTAATGGTAAACTTGAAATATCTTCTTCTGTAAAATTCTTATTTAAAGTCGTAGAATTTTTTAATTCTTCATGAATATATTTCTTAAACTCAGCTTTAACTGGTGAATAAGAAATATTAAACCATACTAAAATAAGTATAATTATTACTGTAATGATAACTAAAATCCAAATCATACTCTCGTCCCCCTTATTATATTTATAAGAATAAGTTCAATACTTTTCTATATATCTATAAATTTTCTACAATCCATTCATTCCATTATGGTTATTATCATTGAAACTATTTCCTTGTGTCATATCATAACCACCATGCTCGAAAGGTGTTATTTGTTTTAATGATTCTCTCTCAAAATCTTGGAGATGTTGTCTGTTCATTTCCTCCTGAAACTCTTGGAATTGTTGCCTGTTCATTTCATCAGCATACCAATTGCGACTATTCCTCCTTCGATTATACTCGCCATCTCCCTTACCAAAAAAACTAGCTATTAGTCTTACAACTGCACAAAAAATTATAACTTTCGCCAAAAATGTAACCATCTTTCTTTTCCCCCTTAAGTATGATTTTCTTTTCTGTAAAAATAAACACCCATTACTATACCAGCTATAATGCATAATACTGACATTAAACTAGGAATAGTATAATCTAGTATATATGTTTTCCCAGGCATAAGTGCTTCATTATATGCTGGAATGAATGAACGAAGTGATGTATAAATTATAAATGTAATATACAAAAAAACAATTCCAAGCATCGCTAGTACCCATGAAAAAATATATCCTATTTTATTCATAATTTTTACCTCCTTTTTATTAAACTCATAATCTCTATAGCTAATAATTACATGAACTATACCAAATAATCCAGTCGGAATAATTGCAATATAATTGTGAAGCCATATTTCAGATAATATAAAATAGGTCACTGGGAAAATAGCCAGTCCTAAAATAATAATTAAATTAACCTTTCCTATAAAGAAGAATCCCCAAAACACATAATATAAAAGTAGTATTATTACTATCCAAATAATATGAGTACTATGAATTTTAATTGCTTGCTCACTTACAACTAATATAAGCATTATAAAAAATACTACTCTAAATATATTTTCAATAATATCTAGCAACACATGTTTATTTTCATTATTCCCTAAGGTATAAGGAACAGGTTTAATAAAGTAAAATAAGTTAGGTATCATAGGTAATAAAAAGATTATTAGTCCATAGAATGAAAATCCAAAGTAATAGTTCACATGAATACCTCTTTCGTAATTAAATGTATTATGAATATTGTATCACCTTTTTACCATTATTTTCACTAAATATATATTTAATCCAAATGAAAAACACTATAAATCTATTTCAGAAAATATAGTGTCTAATATTTCATACTATTAAATTAATATCCTTGTATTATAGGCACTACTATATCATTCACAAAGAATAAGCCTGTCCCAATGATGGCTAGTATCAAAAATGCTATAAACTTAAATCTACTTTCTTTTGAATCAATTTCCTTGTACCCACAAAGAATATAGAATATAAATGCAAACAGTAATATTAATGCAACAAATATATCCTTATAACCTGTATCAATAATAAGATGATCCTGTGAATAAAACCATGAGTTTATTGCTCTATTAGCTATAATTACAAAGAAAATTAAAACAAACAGCCAATCTGATTTCTTACTTTTCTTTCTTATTAAACTAATGATATTAATAAGTAATAGAACTGCTAAAAATCCATATACCACCATAGCTACATTAGAATAAAATCTATCCATAATAAAAGCTACAAAAAATATAAATAAATAATAACTAAAAACCCCTGCTTTCTGCTTTTCTTCCATTTATATGCACCTTCTTAATAAATTTCTTCTTTTATATAAATATCGTGCCATCCTTTCTATACCAACTTATCCATCTTTTAATATATATATAATTGTATTCACAAATTCTATACCGTATAATAAAACAAACAAATTATTTACAAAGGAGAGTTTTTAATAATGACTACATTTATTGCGCTGCTACGTGGCATTAACGTAGGTGGCAAAAATATTATAAAGATGGCAGAACTAAAAAAAGTATTTGAATCTATTGGTTTTTTGGAGGTAAAAACATATATCCAAAGTGGAAATGTGCTTTTTAAATCAAATGAAAATATTATAAAAGAGAAATTAGAACGTGAGATTGAGAAAGCTTTTAAAATTTCCTTAACAGTTGTTTTAAGAACTTCTTCAGAACTTGAAGATATAATTAATAATTGTCCTTTTTCTGATGAACAAATAAAAGATGCTGAATCTCAATCAGATACAGAATGCTTATATGTTGCTCTATTACTTAGTTCACCATTACAAGAAAATGTGGAAAAATTAAGTTCTTATAAAAGTGAGAATGATGAATATAGCGTTATAGGAAAGGATGTATATCTACTATTTAAAAACAGTATTAGAAATTCAAAACTTGCTAATAATCTACATAAATTAGATGTACCTGTAACTGTTCGCAACTGGAAAACCATTAATAAATTAGTTGCTTTATCAAAAGAAATGAATAAGTAAAGAGCGTAAACAATAAAAAGCTCTCTTATGTATAAAAAGAAATTTATAATCCATCATATTAATTGAAAGGTGGTATTATAGTGAAAAAAATAGTTACTTTTTTAGTTTTCTTATGTTTATCATTTAATCTTTTGGGGATAGCTCCACACGCACAACCTATCACTAATACCCTTAGAGAAGGTATTTATAGTGCATCTGTTTTAAATCTTGAGCCTAATAAAATTTATTCCGTTCAAAACACTTCTAGAGAGTTCACTATGCATGTAACAGTATATGATGATCATCAAGTAATTCTAGAATATTTAAGACTTGAACCTAACACTGGAAAACAAAATTTATTACCTATTAAACCAACTTATAATCTTGTGATATTTGGTAAAGGGGACATATTTATTTCCTAAATAAAAAACACCGAAAAATTCAATGTAACATGAAATTTATCGGTGTTTTTTTCAATGTATCAATTATCTTCTCTAACTATAAATTGATTTCCGTCTTGGTCCTTAAATGAAAACATCTTTCCATATGGCATATTCATTAATTCTGCTACCTCAACTCCATTTTCTTTCATTTCGTTGTATGTAGCTTCTATATCAGTTGTACTTAATAACACTGAAGGATGTTCAACACTAGTTGATGGATTTTGAGCCTTCATAGCATTCTTGTCATATAAAACGAAAGTTGTAAACTCATCTTCACTTGGTCCAACTTCTATCCATTTCATATTTGGTCCCATTGCTTGCTCAAACTTAACTACGAAGTTCATTTTTTCTGTCCAGAATTTTTTTGCGTCCTCTTGGTTATTCACATATAACGTAATCTTTCCTATTTTGTTGATCATTCTCTACTCCTCCTTAGTGGTTATAATTACATTATATACCCTATATTACATATTTTATAGAAGATTTTACTTATTACTTACAGTTGCAAATAATCCGTCACACATCTCCTTTAAACTTGCACCCTCACCAAGTTTATTACTTAAAAGAATAACTACATATCCTGTATTCATATCTCTTCTTATTAGTGTTGTAAATCCAAGTATATCCCCTTCATGTTCAATAAGTTTTTGATTATCTTTGTTGATTATAAACCAGCCAAAGCCATAACCATTTAGATACGGAGTTAACATTTCCTTTAATGAATTTTCATTTATAAGTTTGCCTGAGCATAAGTTATTATTCCATACAAGCAAATCTTCTACATTTGAATATAAGTTTCCTGCAGCAAAAGCTAATGAAGGATCCATATCTATGTCTTTTTGATATTGATTTGATTTATGATTTATATATGAGTACCCTTCTGCCTTTTCAGTTGCTCTATCCATATTATTTAAAGTTCCAGTAGACTCAAGTTTTAAAGGTTTAAATATATTCTCTTGCATATAATCTTCATAACTCATACCTGATACTTTCTCAATTATATATCCTAATAAAACGTAGTTAGAGTTACTATATTCATAGTTAGTTCCAGGTGCAAAATTTAGTTTTTTATCCTTGAACAGCCCAACAAGCTTCTCAGGAGTATATCCACTATTCGCACTGATGAGCTTAAGGTAATCAGGAATACCTGAAGTGTGATTTAAAAGATTAAAAATTTTTATCTTATTCCCATTAGGATAATTTTCAATATATTTGTCAATTGTATCTTGAACATTTAATAGCCCTTTTTCCTGAAGCATTAGTATTGCTGTTGCAGTAAATTGTTTTGTTATCGAGGCTATTTTAAAAACAGTTTTCGGAGTGTTTTGCCTCTTATTTTCAGCATCTGCCATACCATATCCATTTTCAAATAAAATCTTTTCATTTTTAGCTACAAGGACTGTACCATTAAAATTACTATACTTATTCATGTACTTCTCAAGTTTTAAATATGTTTCATCCTTATCTTTACTAGCTGTTTCTATTGTGTCTGATTTATTATTTGAGCATCCAGTTAAAAATAGTGTAAATACAAATATAGAACTAATTATACTTGCGATTACCTTTTTCATAAAACTCTCCTTTATACATAATTATTTACCAATACCATATGTCTTAAATATTTATTCAAAATCTTATGTAACTATTACTTTTCTAACTTTATATTTATGGCTATCCTCTAGGCGCATACATAATAATAATTGCCCCAATTAATGCAATTGCTCCTCCAATTAAGTCAAACTTATCAGGTATTATATTATCAACCTTCCATCCCCATAATATTGATAAAACAATAAAAATTCCACCGTAGGTTGCATACACTCTGCCAAAATTAGAGTTAGGAGGTTGTAAAGTAGGAATAATTCCATATAATATTAAAACTATTGCTCCCATTATTCCATAAATGATACTCTTTCCCTCACGTATCCATAGCCAAACTAAGTAGCCTCCGCCAATTTCAAATATTCCAGCTAATATAAAGTAAAATATAGACTTTAAAAATTCCATGTTGTCCTCCTCTAGGTTTTTGTAAGAAACTTAATTTATTCTTGTTTGAAAATGTCGGTTACTGGACATTTTCAGGCATGAGTAAATTATTAGTTGAACTTAAAAACCTCCTCTAGGTTTTTCTATAATAATTACCTCATATTTTATCATGGAAGAATACTTTATTTAATAAAAATAACTAAGATTTCCGTACAAAGTAGTTTGTCTTAGTTATCTTTTATCTTTATTATGAACTACCTTTATATAGCCTCTTTAGTTCCTCCTTTGGCATTAACGCCTGAACTAAATACCCCATTAGTATTACCCCTGGCAGATCAATTAATAGCCTTGCTATTGTAAATTTATAGCCCAGTGCTGCAAATTCAAACATAAGGGTAGATACTTTGGTTACGCACCAAGCATTCATAAAAATTATTATATTGCTAAATTTAACACCCTTTTTAAGTAATACTATTGTAAAAGGAAATGCTGCATACATAGGCCCTGCAGCTAATGAGCCTATAAGTATAGCAAGAAAGATTCCTGTTATACCTGAATTATCTCCCATGTACTTCATCATGGTTTCTCTTGGAATCCAAACATCCATTAATCCTAGCAGTAACATAATTGGAGGCACTACTAAAATCATCTGTTCAAAACTTGAAAAAGCTATACCAAAGGATTTTAAACCCAGATCTTTATTGAAAATTGTGATTACTATTAATACCAAAAGAGCTACAATAAAAAAAGAATACCTTTTTGCTAGAGTTTTTATCATATTATTGGCACCACCTTTTCAACAAAGAATGCTACTATAATTGAAAAGATAAAAGCTATAAAGTTTCTATAAAAGGTGCCTCTTTTTCCTATATATTTAGCTTCCAAAGGAATAGTGATTATTCCAATAAGAGTTAGTGTTGATATAAGTGCTGCAACTTGAGCTAGACCTGCTCCATTATTAAGAAGCATATTTCCAGTAGAAAAAGCTACAAAGGTAGGCATCATAGCTATACTTCCTAATAAAGCTGCTAAAAACACTCCAAAAATACCAGAATTACTTCCTAATATACTTGATATTGTTTCAGGTTTAAGTATTGCAAGTGTTAACCCAACAACTATTATTATTCCTAAAAACTGAGGCAGCATATTCTCTAGGGATTTCCACCCTCTTAATAGTGCTTTTTTAGTTTTTGCCTTATCTTTTCTATAAGACAATAAGAACAGTATAATTGCAGCTGAATAAAGAAAAAGACTGCTCATATTATTCTACTCCTATAACTTATTATTAATATTATTATATTATCTAAAAAGATTAATGTGAGTTCCAATAAGCTAACTTAATTATGAGCCATTATACTTTTATATACTGATTATTGATTATTAGAGTTCCTACAACGCTTTCCTCTTATTTAATTTATAATTCTTCCCATAACAACTGTATTATAATAATTTCCATCCTTATGAATTCTATCATTAATTAATAGTCCCTCTTGAACAAATCCAAAGCTTTTATAAAGCTCAATGGCTTTTGTGTTGGTTTCAACTACATATAGGCATACTTTTTTTATTCCCACATTATCTGCATATCCTAAAATATTATCAAGAAGTACTTTCCCAATACCATACCCCCAATATTCTTTTAAAATGCAAATACCAAACTCTGCTTTATGTCTATATCTACTTAGTTCATTTCCTTGTAATCGTGCAAAACCAACTAACTTTCCTTCTACTTTTGCTACTAAAAATAAGTTTTTTTCTGAAATTGAATCTTCATAAATTAGCTTCTCAAAATCCTCTGACGATAATATCCCTTCACCTGCTTCTCTATCAAGATATTCTGTTTCCCCATCAATTTTAATTCTCAATGCTGAAAGTTCTTCTGAATCCTCTTTTGTTGGACATCTAAGTACCCAAGTGAGCCTTTTGCCTTCTATCTGTTTCTTATTTATAATCATTAGAACCTCCAATTACGTTATTAAGTTCCTTGGTATTTTACAAAATACAAAGGCCCAATTTTAGTTACTTTATAGTCTCCTTGTTCAGAACCAAACATATCAATAGGTCTTTTATCAAAATAATAGTATTTTACGTTATCTTGATTACTATCATGAGAACTTTCAATAATACGAGATTCTAATGCAGCCTTTCTATAACCTGTTATAAACAAGTGTATTCTTAGTGCATAATAAGGATTCAAATGCATAACTATCATAAATGTCATAATTATGCTAATGATTAATATAATGAGTTTTTTTCTCATCAATATAACCTGCCTTTAATTTTTATATGAAAATTATACCATATTTGAGTTATTATAGATATTAAACATAAAAAACACCGTATTAATTTACGGTGTTTTAGTTCTTACTTCTTCATAACTGGAATCCAAATTTCACTTCTATAGTCTGGTGCTGTTGTGTCCTTACTTTCATTCCAAAGTATCTCTGGTCCTTCTACTACTTCATAATTTGAAGCTGGCAGCCATTCTGAGTATATACGTCCCCATATATTTTGAAGAGTCTCTGGGAATGGTCCCTTTGCTTCGAATACAGCCCAGGTTGAAGGTGCCACTTCTAGTTTCTTAAATTTATCAGAACATTCCTTATTTGTCGCTACACCAATATAGTGATCAAGTCCACCTTTTTCTTCCATTCTATTTTCTGAAAAGTTCGTGGAAGCACTAATAATTCCTCTTGGCTCAATATTTGAAAGTTCCTTAAGTTCTTTAATAATCTCTGGAGTTAGGCTTTGCCACATAGATGTGATTTCAGGATTTGCTCCGTTAAATACTATTGGTACTCTCTTCATAATACCAACTATGGAAAATCCCTCTTTTTCTTCAATTCTATACTTCATTTCATTTCCTCCCTTAATTGTAATTTGGAAAGTCATTCTTGGATATGCTTTAAGCGCTTTACCATTATTCTTAGCTTCTGATGGTGTTATGCCATGTAAATTCTGAAATGCTCTAGTAAATGAATCTGGTGAGTTATATCCATATTTTATTGCTATATCAATCACCTTAAAATTACTATTACTAAGCTCAAATGCTGCAAGAGTGAGACGCCTGCGGCGAATATACTCAGACAAAGTAATACCTGCAAGGAATGAAAACATTCTTTGAAAATGATATTCTGAGCAATATGCTATTTTAGCCACTATCTTTAAATCAATATCACCATCTAGATTTTCTTCAATATAGTTTAATGCTTCATTCATTCTTCCTAGCGAATCCATTTATATGACCTCCTTTCATTAACAGGATATCAAAATTTTAAAATACACATCCGACTTTTCCTGCACAATTAAGTAGGATTACTTATTCTCGTAGTGTAAGCAAATATATATTCATTATACTTTAAAATGTTAAGTTTAGTTGACAAAATTCCAGTTTTACTTGATAGAAATGATATTTATCCTTTAGTATACTATAACTAATCAATACGTATTGAAGTAGAAAAAAGGTTGGTGATAATTATGTCCTTCGGCGAAAAATTATTAGATTTACGTAAAAAGGCTGCTTTATCTCAAGAAGATGTAGCTGAGAAATTAGGTGTATCTAGACAAACTGTGAGTAAGTGGGAAACTGATCAGACTGTTCCTGAACTTATTAAAGCTAAATTACTAAGTGAACTTTATAATGTAAGCTATGATTATCTTATAAGTGGAACCCCTATTGGAGGTGACCTTACTAGTATTGAATTAATAGTTGATGAAATTGATTGGACTAGTGCTTGGAGTAAAAAGTATCCAATATTAGCTTCATATCAAGGTATGAAAGGGATAGATAAATATAGCAAAAAAATTTCTGAGCTATATGATGCCTTTCAAAGTGAGTTTGGTTTTGATGATTCTGACACAGTTTTGGTTTTAAAAGATATTCTTTATCAAAAATATAAAAGGGCAAAAAAAAAAAGTAAGTAAAATAACTATAAAAGAACAGTAATACTAACTTAGTATTCTGTTCTTTTTTTAAAATAGCTTATTTCTTCCCATCTAATAGTCTATTGCTTTCTTTTATTATGTAATCCATATATTCTAAAGCATCATCTCTTCTCTTAGAGAAAGATTTATAATAAGATTCCTTGCTATCCTTTCTAAGCTTCATGGATTCTTTTATTATATTATGCCATTTGGCAGGCACTTTGCTTAAAGCATACTCTCCTGCTCCAACTTTTGAGGTTATATCCTTTTCATTTAATGTATAATATAGACGAGAAACACCTAAAACTCCCCACTCAATATTCTTTAGACTAACAAAGGAACCAATGTATTTTGATGACATAAATTTCTTACAGCCATTCATCCAGTTGACCCAATAACTATTCAGATTATTCCTCATTTCATTAATTAAAATATCAAAATTGACTTCTAGTTTATAATCCTCAATATCTTTCCCCTTTATGACGATTCCACATTTTTTTAATTGATATGCATCTATTGAATTTCTATTAAACTTTATATATCCTTCAAATTTTCCGTCATTAAACCTAATACATCTATCTCCCTCTTTATTTAAGGATTCTATATCTTCTTCCATAACATACATTCCATCTAGTGTTGTCTTACGATACTTTTTATTAATACTATTATGAATATATTTTAAAACTTCTAATTCTTCTTCACTAACTTCTCTATTAACTACTGCAATAAAATCGATATCACTAAAACCATAATGAAATTTTCCTAGAGATAACGATCCATAAATATAATAGCCTTCAAGCAAATCAGGAAGTCTTTCTTCTATCATTTCTATATGCTTGTCTATAATGAACTTAACTTTTTTAGGTATATAGCCCATGGTTATTCCCCTTTTAAAATTAATTTTTATTCTTTAAAGTATTAAAGTCAATTTACTTTATTATACTATGTAAAATGTAAATATTTACTTAATAATCTTTAAAATTCTATTACAATTTTATTAAATATTTTAATTTATAAAAAATAAAAGGAAGTCTTGTGACTTCCAACACTATTTATTCTACTCATTTTCTAAGAGTATCTTAAGCATTCTTTCAGGATTTTCAAGATATGCTCTTGTAATTTTATAATGTTCTGTTTCCTTATAGTTAACCTTTTTAATTCCATCATTTAATTCATAGATAAAAGAATTAGGATAAGACATTATTATTGGCGAATGAGTTGCTATAATAAACTGAGAGTTATTACTTATAAGCTCATGCATTATAGCTATCATGGACATTTGTCTTGCTGGTGAAAGTGCGGCTTCAGGCTCATCTAAAATATATAAGCCATTCCCACTGAATCTATTTCTTATAAGTGATAAAAAAGACTCCCCATGAGATTGTGAGTGAAGAGATTTTCCTCCATAGAATTCCGCTGCATCAAGTTCATCTACATTTGTAGCTACATTATAAAAGCTCTCTGCTCTTAAGAAAAATCCATCACGTGGTCTCTTAACTCCTTTAACAAGTTTAATTGCATCGTGTAGTTCTGAATGAGTATCCTTTGTTAAAAAGTTAAAATTTCTAGTTCCGCCTTCTGGATTAAAACCAAATGCAATGGCAATTGCTTCAAGTATTGTTGATTTACCAGTTCCATTTTCACCTACTAAAAATGTAACCTTTGGGTGAAACTCCATTCTATCTAAGTTTCTTACTGATGGCAGACAATATGGAAATTCAGAAAAAGATTCTATTCTTTCATGGCGCAATTCAACATGTCTTAAGTATTGATCAAAATTCAATTACTTTACCTCCAGCAGTTTTAGTTTGTTTTTTTACACTTAGTATTTATATAGATAATTGTAGATATAATCATTGCAAATATTGAAACCAAATAAAAAGTTCCATATATATCATTGTACTTAAAGAAATTAGCTAAGGCAGTTATTATGGAAATATATATGCATAGTGTTCCTACTGCCCTACAAAGTTTTTTCTCATTATACTCTTCTTTTTCTTCTTTTGATGCTATATTGTATCCAATTATAAGAAAGCTTCCTTTTCCTGAAAAGATTAATAAAGCTATTATTAAGAATAAAATAGCCACCCCAATTAACATAAAGATTCCCCTCTTAAATAATTCACACCTTAATTATACAACATGTTATGCAATTATTTCCAGTAATTCTGACGGCTTGTCTATAATATAATCTGCACCCTTATCTTCTAAAACTTCTCTTCCTCTAAAGCCCCAGGTAACACCTACACATTTAATCCCAGAATTCTTAGCAGTCTTTACATCTACTTCAGAATCTCCTACATATATTGAATTATCAGTATTTGAACCTAATTCTTCTAATGCCATATAAACAGTATCTGGTGCAGGCTTTTTAGCTATGTGCTCTGATTGTCCAATTGCTACTTTTATATATTCCCCAAAATAAATTTGATTAAGTTCTTTTACAGCCTTATCAAACTTATTTGATACAATTGCAAGCTTATAGTTTTCTTTAGATAACTTTTCTAAAAGCTCCATTATTCCATTATAAGCATTGGTTTTATTTTGTTTATTTTTAGAATAATGCTCTTTAAAATCTGCTAAGCATATATCATACTTTCGATTGCTACGTCCTTCTGGAATAGCTAGTTCTATTAAACGCGCAACTCCATTTCCAACAAATCTTCTAACCTCATCTTTTTCCCTGCATGGGAATCCATGACGTGCTAATGAGTAATTTACGCTATCTGTTAGATCATCAAGAGTATCAAGTAATGTTCCATCTAAATCAAAAATAATTGTATTGCACTTTTCCATATATAATTCCCCCTTAAGATATAATTAGCATGTCTCGTTCTTGTAAATTAATTATAGCATATAAAAAAGAGAAGCCTTAAAAACTTCTCTCCTAGTTACGAAACACTATATCTATATACTTTTTTTATACTTCTTCTCTAAATCTATGTTGTCTAAAGCCAAAATCTTTTTAGATAAGTAATAAGCACTTGCCATAACACCTGCTACCCCTCCACCAGGGAAAACCCACTGCCCAACTAAATAAAGATTATTTACTTTAGTTTCTTGAGGAATAAATTTACCGTAATTTCCTTCATTCATCATCCATCCCATAAATGCGCCCTCAGTGCTATAAGTATATCTTTCTGAAGATACAGGGGTAGATGCTACACAAAATAATATTGACTTTCTAAAATCTTCGCCCATTTTTTCGCAAATTCTATTAGTTATAATAGTTTCTACTTCACTCTTTAATTTCCTGTATTCTTCTCCTCTAGTACCGACTATTCCAGTATCCCAATTATTATGGTATTTATATGGAAGGTATGCTAAGATTGTAACTGAATGATCTAACTGTTCCTTTGGTTTTTCACTTACAATTAACCATATTGGACAATTATATGGAGTATAATCATCAAAATCCAAATCTATAGTATCTTTATCCATTATTGCTATATAATTTACTCCACCAAAATCATATTCTCTACTTACTCCCATGAAATTAATCATAGCACCAGGATATATTTCACGTTTTTCTATACTCTTTCTTAATGGTTCTAATTCTTGTGCATGCTTAGCAAGCTTGTTAATTGTATAATGTACAGAAGAATTAGAAACTACAATATCCCCATAATACCTACTTCCATTAGTACACTCTACGCCATTTGCAACTCCATTTTCTATAAGAATTTCTTTAACCTCAGTATTTAATAACACTTGTCCATTATTATCGTTTATATTCTTCACTACAGCATTAGGAATTGCCTGCATTCCACCTACTGGGTAGTAAACAACATCTCTATTTACTACATCCCATCTATAGACATAACCTAAATACACCATATTACATATACCTTTTGAAATTATAACGTTAATTAAGTCTCTATCCTTAAATTTCTTTTTTAGTATTGGATATGCATTTTTCATTCCATATTTCATTAAGGTTGGTCTTTTTATCATAGAATCAATTCCAAATTTAAGCTTTTCAATTAATCCCATTTCATAAGGAGGTTTTGGAGCACCTCCACCATACATTTCACTTAATATCTTTTCATTTAAGTTAAAAAAGTTATTAATGGCTTCCTCTTCATGGGGAAACTGTTTTATAAAATCACTTTTTAATGTAGCTGAATTAAATACATAATCTTTATATCCTGTAAAAACTCTTAATTTTTCAGTTCTTTTAACAGTTTCCACTGACACCCCAAAGTATTTTAGAAATCCAGTTATATCTCCATTTTCACTAAGCTCCATTAAGCCTTCTAAACCAATGTCAAAATGACATCCTTTTCTCTGAAATGAAGTAATAAATCCACCAGGTTTATCGTGTTTTTCTATAACTAAAACTTTCTTCCCTTCTTTAGCTAGAAAAGCTGCAGTACTTAAGCCTCCCATACCTGCCCCAACTATTATTGCATCATACTTAATATCAAGCGTCATCCTAATCTCCCCCTCATAAAAATATTTTACCATAAATTTGATTTTGAGTTATAATAAGTTAATAAGAATAATAAGAGGTGTTTACATGTATTCATTTTTTAGTACTATATTTCAAATACTATTAGTAATTTCAATACCTTTAGTTATAGGAATGCTTATATCTAGATTAGCTGGATTTATAGGTTCAAAAATCTTTAGGTTTACAGATATATATAACTATATTTTAAAATCCATGAGAAAACATAATACTAAATCATAAAACTCAGGAAAGGTGAATTGTATGTTAATTCAGAAATGTATAAACTGCTCTAATAGTTTTAAGTGGTCTACTATTATTAAAGCTATTTGGAGCTGGGGTGGATTTAAGCCCATTAAATGTGAAAGTTGCAAAACTACACATTTAATAAAGCCCATTTACCGTATAATTATAATTGTACTTGCTCTTATTCCATTATTATTTGAGAACCATGTATTTGAACTATTTAAGGCATTAGGATTAAATGCTTATATATTCTGGGCTTACCCAGCTTGGATGATTTTATTAATTCTTTTATCACCTTTTTTCATAAGATTTTATGTTAAAGAATAGAGAGGTTTTTATGACTGATAAAACTCATAAGATTAATAAAGTTTTAACTTCAATTGTTTTATTTTTTGGTACTTACTTTTTAATTAAATTTGCTTCTTTTTTTATTGGATCAGATTACACATCTCCTAATGATTCATTTATATTTGCAATACTAACTGGTGTATGCTTACTTGGTTCTATAATGGTAACCAGCACATACTTAATATTATCAAAACTTGATGAGATAGATAAAAAAGACCACTTTTAGCATTACACTAAAGTGATCTTTTCTTTATTTACTACATCAATGTTTGTAATTTCTCATAAATATCTGAATGAGTCTTTTTAATATTCATTATCTTAAGGTCTTTATTTACAAAAGCATGTACTGTACTTCCTTTAGAAATTTCCTTTTGATCCTTTTCTCTAATCACAGAATAATTAAATACCACTTTCACTGGCGATAAATGGCTTACCCAAGTCTTTATTATTAATTCATCTTCATACTTTGCACCTTGAATATATTTACAACTACTTTCAGCTAGTGGCATTAATATTCCCCTATTCTCCATATCACTATAACTCATATTACTGCCTTTTATGTAATCAGTTCTACCTTGCTCAAACCAAATATAATAATTAGAATGATGTACTATTCCCATCTGATCAGTTTCTGCATATCTAACAACAATTTTTGTTTCGCTTACGTACACTTAAATCGCCCCTTATTTTAAAATTTCTATGTACATATTATATAGCAATTGTAACAAATAATAAAGGAATGTAATAATACTGCAAAATTAGAAAATGAAATATAGGAGGATTGCTAATCTATATTAATTTATACTTCTTAATATACACAAAGTTTATATAAGGAGTTGTTTTTATGAATAAAATTGGTATTATTACATGTTTTAACGAAAGTAAAATTTGTTCAAGTTATGGATGCTTTAAGGCTTTTAATGACAGAAATGCTTCCTTTAAGGATTATGATTTAAATTCTGAAATAATATGTTTTACTCATTGCAATGGATGCTCTGATAATTCACTAGAACAAATGTTACATAGAGCTAATCAAATGAAAAATAGAGGGGTAGACTCTATACACATATCTACATGTATAAAAATGAATTGTAAAATGTATGATGATTTTATTGAAATCTTATCTAAAGAATTTAATATTATTGGATATACTCATGATTAAATTGTGGACAAGTTAAAACTATAAAAACAGGAGAAACAGTTTGAAAATAATAATATGGTAGCGCTTACTTATTTTTTTGAGCTTTTTTCTGATTTTGCTTTTATTTACTCTTAAGCTATACTAGAATACAGAAAATAATAGCTATGGGAGACTACAAAATGAGTAATAATTTTTTAGAAGCTTTGGGGTATATCGCCTCATTCATCGTTTTAATTTCTTTATTAATGAGCTCTATAATAAAATTAAGGTGGATTAACCTATTAGGATCCGCAATATTTTCTTTATATGGATTTTTAATAGGCGCTTTCCCTGTAGGTTTTATGAACCTATGTATCTGCATAATTAATGTTTACTATCTTATAAAAATTTATGGTACAAAAGAATATTTTAAAATAATGCCAATTGAAAGTGATTCTAAATACTTTAAGAATTTTCTAGATTTCTATCAAGAAGATATTAAAAATTATTCTAGCAATCTTAAATATGATTCTAAAAATACACCTGTTGGCTTTTATATTTTAAGAAACTTAGTACCTGCTGGAATTTTTATTGCATCAGAAAAAGAAAGCGGTACCCTAACTGTAGATCTTGATTTTGTTATACCTGAATATAGGGATTTTAAAATTGGAACATTTATTTATGAAAATAGTAAAGAGTATTTCTTAGATAAGGGATATAATAAATTCATCTGTTATTCATCAAATGCTTCTCATATTAAATACCTTAAGAAAATGAACTTTACAGAAGCATCTGAAAATGGAGTTACATGTTTCGTTAAATCAATTAAATAGCTTATAAGTAAAGAAGACGTATTGCTCTCCATCATGGATTGCAATACGTCATTTTTTATTAATATTAAACTTGGAATTTTTCTATTAAGTTTTCTAGTGTTTGTGCTAATCTATGAAGTTCATCTGCTTGTGTTTTTACATTTTGTATATCATTTAATTGGTTAGCAACACCTGCATTAACCTCTTCTGTTGCAGCTGCTGATTCTTCTGAAACAGCTGATATATTATGAATATTTGAAGTAAGTAGTTCGCTATTAGATAGCATCAATTCTATGTTTTTATTCATTGCTTCTATTTTTTCTACAATACTTTCAATTGACTTATTTAAACTTACAAAGTTTTGTTCTGTATAAGTAACTGCTGAGTTTTGATTTTCTACATCAGCTCTAATGTTATCCATATTTGCTGCTGCAACCTTAGTTGTTTCAATAACTCTAGTAATTATATTTCTTATGTTCTCTGCTGATGTACCTGATTGTTCTGCAAGTTGTCTAACTTCTTCTGCAACTACAGCAAAACCTCTTCCAGATTCTCCTGCTCTTGCAGCTTCTATCGCTGCATTTAATGCTAAAAGGTTAGTTTGCTCAGAAATCTCTAGTATTGTGCTTAGTATTTGACCTACATCTTCAGTTTCTTTTACTAAAACTCCAATACTCTTAGCTGTTTCTGAAACACCATTTATTGTGCTTTCATTTTTAGTTTTAAGTTCTTTGAAGGCAGCCATTGTTTTTTCACTGCTTGACTCCATCTCTTGGCTTTCTTTATTCATCTTACTATTGTATTCTTTTATAATAGTTAAGCTATTATTAAAATCATTTGCAATTCCTGCAGCCTTGTCTACTTCTGTAGCCTGCTCTTGTACGCCTCTTGCAATATCATCCATAACTCTAGATATTTCTTCTGAAGATGTTGAAACTTCATCTGCTTGTCTTGTTAGAGTTTCTGAAAATTTGAGTACATCATCAGCTGAATTCTTAACTGATAAAACTAAATTCTTAACACTATCAATCATGTTTGAGAATCTTCCACCTAGTTCTCCAAGCTCATCAGAACTTTTTATGTTAGTAATAACTGTTAAGTCACCTGATTCACCTTTTTTCATAGCTTCTTTTAATTGATTAATTGGACTAGTTAAGCTCTTAGATATTCTAAATCCAACCCAAAGTGCAGCTATTATAAATAGTACGAATAGTCCACCTGTTATTCGAATTGTAGAAAGAACTTTAGCGTATACTTCACTTGTATCTAGCATTCCAACAAGCTTCCAACCAGATTTATCATTACTTGTATAATAAATTAATTTATCTTTTCCAAGAATCTTTGTTTGATCAGCACCTGATTTACCTTCAATTACTGGTTTCATCCAGGATACTTCTGATTTATCCTTAAATGCATTCTCCATCTTTTGATCTTGTGTATCTGCATTAGTATTTACTCTATCAGGATTTAAATTTTTCTGTAATATGTCTTTATTCTTAGAGGCAATTACTACTCCCGTTTTATCCATAAGAAGTACTTCACCTGAGTTTTCAATTTGAGTCTTATTAACTAAATCTGCTATATTTGTGATATCAATATCTATTCCAGCAACCCCTATTGCTTTTCCAGATTCATCTACTATTTTCTTTGTAGCAGTTACTACCATCTTTCCAGTTGCTACATCCTTATACGCATCTTGCCAAAGTATCTTATCATTAGAGATTGTATCTTTATACCAAGACTTTACAGTAGGATTATACCCCTTTGGAAGCTCTGTCTCAGGAAATATGTACATGCTTTTATCTTCAGTTGCAATATAAGCATTTAATATCTTAGGATTACTTTTTATTATTCCATTAAGCTCTTTTTTTACTATAGCTGCATTAGGATTAGCTAATGAATTTTTTGATATAGAATTTTCTGTAATCTGAGCTAATGATGCTTCATACCCATTATAAGACTCATCTACTACTTTATTTAATCCAGTTATAGACTTCTCTATAGAACTAGAATAAGAAGATTCAAGACTTTTTGTCAGCACGACATTAGAAATGATGCCTGTAGTACACATAGGTACTAAGATAACTAAGATAAATGTCAATATAAGTTTGTTCTTAATAGTTTTGATTTTCATATGTTCTCCCTCCAAGATTTAATTTTCCGCCACTTATATTATCGGTAAGTTTTTAGTAATCTAGAGGAATATTTAGTGTCAAGTGTAAGCTATGGCTGTATTTTACAGAAATTCTTAGCGTAAAGGTTTTTTTCTATTCATAATAACCTTTAATGACTAAAAATCATTTCACATAATTCGAATTATTATTTGTCAAATATTTTTATAAAACTTTTAAAAAGCCAATTCTTCTTTGGGTTTGTTTGTTTTATATCTAGGTTTAATTTACTTATTGCATCCATTTCACCATTAGTTAATTCAAAATCAAGTAAGCTAAAATCTTCTTTTATTCTTTCTGTAGTTTGTAGATCTAAAATCACTATACTTCCACGCTCTAAATGCCATTTTAAAATCACTTCAGTAGCATTTTTGCCATATTTATTTGATATTAATTTTAGTATTGGATTTTCAAGTAAGCTTTCACTTTCTTCTCCTAATGGATTCAATGCTTCATGTAATATTTTATGTTCAATATGATAATTGTATAATTCGCTTTGAGGTAATTTAGGATGTGTTTCTATTTGATTTAACATAGGTGAAATCTTTGAGTTCTCTATTAATTCTTCTAATTCTTTAATCTCAAAATTAGAGACACCAATGACTTTAATTTTCCCTTCTGAATATAACTCTTCTAAAGCCTTCCATGCCTCTATATAATTAGTAGCCTCAGATTGCAATAAACACATATCTATATAATCTAAATTCAGGTCTTTACATACTTTTATAAATGCTTGATTTATATCTTCATACCTATTGTCCCAATTACAAACTTTTGAGGATATAAAGAATTCTTCTCGTGGTATACTGCTTTTTTGAATGATTTCTCCAAAATTTATTTTACTTGCGTATTCTTCTGAAATATCAAAATGACGATATCCAGCCCTTATAGCTTTACTAACCACACCTTCAATATCTTCTTCCTCACCTAAATTATGTACACCAAAGCCTAACTTAGGAACCCTAATCCCATTTACTGCTTTTACTTCTCTATTTTCTAAATCATCCATCTTTATATCTCCTTAGATATTTAACTTAATCATTCTTTTAATCCATAATATCAATGTCTAAGCCTCTTATCAATAATTAAAAGTAACCCAATATGGATATTTAATAAAGATAAAAGCACTACTCCTTTATGGATTAGTGCTTTCAAACCTTTTAACATGCAACAATTTCTTTAATCATAAATTCTCTGCCGCTTAATATTTCCCATTCCCTACTTTCGCAGTGTGGGCATTTATTGTTATTTTCTATAAGATTAAAAACCTTATTACACTTTTTACACATAGCATTGCCTGGCAATACTTCAATTTTCAGTTTGGTATCCTTAAGCAAAGTCCCATCCACTGCAGCTGGAAAGCAAGCTTCTATATATCTAGGTATCATTGAGGATAACTCACCAATTTGCAAAACTAAGGTTTCAATTTTAGATATAGAATTTTTCTTAGCGAAGTTTTCTACTGTTTTTACAACTTCCATCATAACTCCAATTTCATGCAATGGACTCACCTCTCAATATTAAACCTCTTGCTTTTTCTTTGGGATAATTGCTTTAAATGATTTTCTTACCTTTTTTGCTGCAATTCTTCCCTGACGCTTTAATACGTGTTTAATTACAGTAGATTTCATATCTTTAAACTCTACCCCAGCGCTATTATATTTTCTTACTAACTTAATAGCGTCGAACTTACATTTAATAGTACACATTCCACAACCTACGCATTGATATTGATCTACAACTGTAGCACCACAGCCTAGACAACGCTCAGTTTCCTTCTTCACCTGCTCTTCTGTAAATGTAGAACGTAGGTCTTTAAAGGTTAATTTTGACTTACTTCCATCCACATGAACTGCCCTTTGTCTTGGAAGTCTATCATAACCATCCTTATCTAGATTTTCTCTATCAAAAGCACGATATTCTCTCTCACGTCCTAACTCTAGATTATCTCCATGAAGATAACGATGGATAGAGGTTGCACCTTGCTTGCCTAATGCAATGGCATCTATCGCAAACTTAGGTCCTGTTACTACATCTCCCCCTGCAAATATATCCCGCTCCTCAGTTTGAGAAGAAAGAGGTTGAACCTTTATGGTTTTATTTGGATTTAATACTACTTTAGTATTTTTTAATAGGCTTCCTAAATCAATCCCTTGTCCTACTGAAATCAAGACATTATTTGCTTTAACTACTTTAGTTGTCTTTTCGTCAAACTTAGGATTAAACCTTTTATTCTCATCAAAAACAGAAATACATTTTTTAAATTCTACCCCGATAACTTTGCCATCTTCATGAAGAATTGCTTTTGGACCCCAGGAATTATTGATATTGATTCCTTCAGCTAATGCTTCATCTATTTCTTCTTCGAGGGCTGGCATCTCTTCTCTACTTTCTAAGCAAAACATTTCTATATTTGAGGCTCCCACTCTTTCAGCAGTTCTTGCCACATCAATAGCAACATTTCCGCCTCCAATTATGATAGCTGCTCCTTCTAGTTTTGTATCTTCCCCTAGATTTACTTTTCTTAAGAAATCCACACCAGTTATAACCCCTTCAGCTTCTTCCCCGTCTAAGCCTAGGTTTCTACCAGCTTGAGCTCCAATAGCTACATAAAATGCTTTATACCCACTATTTCTAAGTTCCTGAAGCGTAACATCTTTTCCCACTTCAACTCCAGTTTTAAATTCTACCCCTAGTTCTTTTAAAACTTCAATCTCTGAATTTACTATTTCCTTTTCTAATCTAAAGGCTGGAATTCCAAGTGTTAACATACCACCAAGTACTTTTTGCTTTTCAAAAACCGTAATCTTATACCCTTCAACTGCTAAGAAATACGCACATGATAGTCCAGCTGGTCCCCCACCAATAATAGCTATTTTTTCTGCTCTGTCCCCTCTTTTTTCAGGTACATATCGGTATTCTCCCTTTAAATCTTGATCTGCTATAAACTTCTTAATTTCATCAATAGCAAGTGGTTCATCCAAGCCTGATCTTGTACATGCAGACTCACATTTTCTTGGACATATACGACCACAAACTGCTGGGAATGGATTTTCCTTCTTAATAAGCTCTAATGCTTCTCTATATCTTCCTTGAGACGCCATTTTAATATATCCTTGTACAGCTATATGTGCCGGACACTCTGATTTACAAGGACTTGTGCCTCTGTCCCCAACAACTTTTCTATGACGATAATCTAAATCCCATTTATCCTTTCCCCAAGGAGTATCATATGGGGTGTCCTTTTCTGCAGGTTCTACAGGTTTTTCTTTAGTACATAAGCTTAACCCTAAAGTTAAGGCATTTGATGGGCAATTTTCAACACATTCTCCACAAGCAACACACTTATCTTGATCTATTTGGGAAACATAATTTGACCTTGACCAATCAGGATTTTTATATAGGTTAGCATTTCTTAAACCAAAACAAGAACATCCGCAGCAATTACATATAGCAAGAGCATTTCCTGGTCCTGATAAATTAGGTATTTGATGCATTAACCCTTCTTTTTCAGCCTTCTCACAAATAGCTATTGCCTCTTCCCTTGTAATACTTCTGCCTTTTCCTGTACGAATATAGTATTCAGCCGCTGGGCCAAGACGAATGCATATATCTTCAACTGTGTGACCGCAGCCTTCCCCTTTTACTCTCATGGATACACGACAAGCACAATCTGTAACAGCAAAAACCTCATTTTTATTAAGTAGATATGAGATTTCCTCATAAGAAGCTCTTCTGGTATCTCCATCTATAGCACTTTCTATTGGAATAACTCTCATTACCCCCAGGCCAATTGGAATATTTCCTGCCATTATAATACCTAATTTTCTTGTATACTCTTCAAAACATTCTGCTATAACTGGATACTTCTCCACGTTCTCCTTATTGTCAATCATGTATTCCATAACACCGGGTACATATAGCTCAAGACAGTATTTATCTACTCCATCTTCCTCATCTAGTTTAATTGAGCCATCCACTGCCATTTTATATAAGATCTTTTCTACTTCATCCTCAGGCTTTTTGCAGAGCTTCGCAACTTCCTTTACGGTCATAGGTTTACGAATTTCTAGATGAAGTGCTACTTCTGCCTCTTCATCTGAGGTAACAGGCTCTAAAATTCTATATTCTGGATCCGTTGGCTTTACCTTTATTATCCCGCCAGTAATCCCAGCTGCAATTTTATTTGCCAGTTGAAGTACTTTTTGCTTGACCATATTTATTTCCTCCCAACTAAAATATCATTAAGATGCTATTTTACGTTCCAACTTGTAACTTCAGTACGTATCCAATCTACCCACTCATTAATACCTTCTCCTGTTTTTGCAGAGATTGGAATAACCTTAATGTTAGGATTTAACTTTTTAACACGTTCTTTTACTGCCTCTATATCAAAGTCAAAATAATCTATTGCATCAATCTTATTAATTAATAAAACATCAACAATGGAGAACATTAAAGGATATTTTAAAGGCTTGTCATCTCCCTCTGGTACACTTAAAATCATTGCATTTTTTGATGAACCAGTATCAAATTCTGCTGGACATACCAAATTCCCCACATTTTCTAAAATTGCTAGTTCTATATCCTCTGTCCCTAGCCCTAATAGTCCTTGCTTTGTCATGTCAGCATCAAGATGGCACATTCCACCTGTGTGGAGTTGTATTACTTTTGCTCCAGTCTTAGAAACAGTATTGGCATCAACATCTGAGTCAATGTCAGCTTCTAGGACACCAATTTTCATTTCATCTTTAAGCGCCTCAATTGTTCTTAAAACAGTTGTGGTTTTACCTGAACCTGGTGACGACATCAAATTAAGTAAAAATGTTTTGTCATTTTTGAGTTCTTCCCTAAGCAAGTCTGCTTGCCTATCGTTGTCTTCGAAAACACTTCGCTTTATCTCAATAACTTTATATTCATCCATATAAGTTCCCCTTCCCTATATCATCGTTAGATTACATTATATCTCTTTAATACTTCTTCAATGACTGTTCCTGAAATCTTCTTTAATACTCTTTTCTTAACAAAGCTTAGTGGGAATGGTAATTTCATATCAATTGGCTTTTTACCATCCATCATCTTAACTGTAGAATCCAGTAAAACTCTAATATCATAAACGGAACCAAATACTTCAGGTACTCCACGATCTATGTCTAGTAGTGTATAAACTGCTTCCATAGCTGTTCTAACTGAGTACTCTGTTGTAAATACTGTATCCCTTACTGTATCTGAAAACTGACCTAGGAAGGCAAAGTTTTCACATCCAGTAGGTACAACCTTAGGTCTGTCCCCTTCTCTTCTTGGCATAAAGAATGCAGTAATATATGGCATCATACAAGGTATGCTGTTAGCAGATTTTGTAGCTAGTTCATGAATCTCTGATTCTGGCACTCCCATATGATAAAGCCATTCTTCTGTAATTTCTATACCTGTACACTCTTTCATTGGCTTCTTGATATAGTTCCCTGGAACTTCTGAGAATAAACCATATACCCAAACTACAAGCTGGTCTTTTGGTTGTTCTTTAAAGTGAGGTTGTCTATTCAATGTATAGCTTAAAAGCCAATTTGAGTCTTTTACTGTTATAATTCCACCAGTTACAACTTTTCCACTAAATGGGTCACGTTTGCAAATCTTCTCTATATATGGAGGGATTCTATCATCAAGAGTTGTAATTGTAGCAGATTCCCAATAAGTTTCTTTTGTATTGGTACAGAATTTATCTGGTCTACCAAAGGATGGATCTTGCTTCGCGATGTTTCTCCAAAGCTCCCAGCATCCGCCTGTAGAATCGTTAAAAACTGGTGCATGATTTTGGTCACCAAGAGTAGAATTTTCTGTACAACTTCCATTGGTAACAAAGACTAAATCATTTTTAGTAAGTTCAATGTTTTCTTCTTTTCCATCATGCTTACAAACAATTTTTTTAGCAAGTTTTTTACCATTTTGAATATCAAAAACAACATTTGTTACCATGGTATTATATTGAAACTTAACCCCATGGGATTCAAGGTATTTTACCATGGGAAGAATTAATGATTCATATTGATTATACTTTGTAAATTTCAAAGCAGATAAATCTGGTAACCCTTCGATGTGATGGATAAATCTTTGAAGGTATAACTTCATTTCGAGTGCACTATGCCAATCTCTAAATGCAAACATAGTTCTCCAATAAAGCCAAAAGTTAGAATTAATTAATTCATCTGAAAACACATCACAAATTCTCTTATCATATAAATCTTCATCACGAGTCATAAATAGTTTTACTAGTTCCATTGAAGCTTTATCACTAAGTCCAAATTTTCCATCTGTATGAGCATCTTCACCTCTATTTATGGTTGCCCTCATTAGTGAATAATTTGGATCTTTTTTATTTAGCCAATAAAACTCATCTAAAACTGAAACTCCTTCTGTCTCGATAGAAGGAATAGAACGGAACAAATCCCACAAACATTCAAAATGATTTTCCATTTCACGCCCACCGCGGATTATAAATCCCTTTTGAATGTCATTAATGCCATCGCAAGCTCCTCCAGGGAGATTAAGTTCTTCCAAAATATGAATATTCTCACCCTTCATTTGTCCATCACGTACTAAAAAGCATGCAGCTGCTAATGATGCTAAACCTGCTCCAACTAAATATGCTGATTTTTTATCCACATCCACTGGTTTTAAAGGTCTGGCAAACGCTTCATAATTTCCATTACTATAATACATTTAAAGTACCTCCATCTTTTAACTTTATAACCAAATTGTAGTTAATTATTTCACACATAACAATAGACAAAATGCTCAATCTGTCTAATTTAAAAGTTTAAATTCCATAAACTTAAAAAACTCTATTAGCCTTGAAGGTGTCTATTCTGCAAGTGCTCCTATTTCCTTGTGTTCTCTCAAATCGGTATAAAGTTCTCCAAGGTAAGGATTTCTTTTTGTCTTAGATACTTTATAAATCATATAAAGGAATACTAGTATATTGGCAGCTAATGCTGCAAAACTAAATGCAAAAAGTGGTGTTTTATTATAGGATGATGAAACAGCAAAAGCTCCTTTATCAATAAATGCTGGGAATGTCTGAGCAAACATACACCATATTGCTAAAGTTTGTGCACGGTGCTGAAGCCATGCTCCTTTTCCCACTGTAAATGCACAAAGAGTTGGTGCTAGAAGTAATGCAAAACCACAGTACCAAGAATGGCCTGGTAAACAGTTATAAGTATAAGCAAAATTCCATAAGTCATATGCTATTATCCAAAACCACAACATATCTGGCCATAGCATATCTTTGCTGCAATCTTTAGCTGTTTGTTTTTTTATACAAATTCCAAGCCAACCAGTTATGGTTATAATGTTTAAAATACCTGCTATACCATTCATAAAATTCCAAGAACCACCAAGTACATACATGGCTTCATCTTTTAAAATTCCTCCACCTGCATAATTAAGTCCAACTTCGAAATCACGGAAAACTGCCTCCATGATATTTATAGCTAGAATAAGTGGTGGAAAGCATAATGCCCATTTCTTATCAGCTAATCTCCACACCCTTCCAGTACGTTTACTTGTCCATTTTACATGCCTAATACACCAGAAACCTATACATCCTGCTGTAGACGAATACACCTTAGCTAAATGGAACCAGTCAGTATAAGTGGTGTCTTTTAATACTGTAAACCATAATATTGAAAGTGTAATTGGTAAAATAACAAAACTGAAAAATCCAACATACTTCCATCTTCTGGCTACTTCATTAAATCCAAAGAGTGCGATAAATACTATTATCCAAACACCCCACACACTGATTGCTGATGCACCATCAGAGTAGTTGAAAACAAACATAATATAACCTCCTTAATATAAACAATTAATGTTCTATAGGGTTCCTTTACTTAAACCTTATTTAAACTTGTTGATTTTTATGAAGTTTAATTATAAATCCTCTAGTCTAAATTAGTATTTTAAGCTGGTTCTCCCATTAACTTTATTTTACATTTTTTCACAAACAAGGTTCAATAGACAAATAAAAGAAAGTGTCCAATTTTGAACACTTTCCTAATTTAGAGAATATTATCTTATTTCTTCTTTTACAAAAGCACTAACAGAGCGAGGAATGCTTCCTGTTATCATAACCAAAAGCTTTTTTAGGATAATTTCTGGTTCTTCCTCCATCCCCTCATTTACCCAGTCTGTCATTAATCCATTAAACACATGTCTATAAAAATTAACTATGAAACTTCGATCTTTATCATTTAATTTTACTCCCATTTTTTTAACACATTCTTCAACCACATCATCTAGTAATCTATTTGATAGACTTATAAAGAAGGTATTTGCTTCAGTCAAATAAGAAGAATTATATACATGAAGAATCATTTTTGAATTTTTCTTCAGATAATTCATTGTAGCTAAGAATCCACCACTCCAGGTTTCAAAAGTTCTGTTTTGAGCGATGTCCATTGATAGTTCCTTAAAAAATATGTATTTGAAAATGTCCATAATATCTGTAAAATGATTATAAAAAGTCTGTCTGTTTACATTGCAGTGTTCACAAATTTCCTTTACTGTAATCTTGTCTATAGATTTCTTATTTAATAATTCTTTAAATGATTCAATTATTGCAGCTTTAGCCTTCTGTTTCATAACTTCTCCTTTAATCCAAAAGTATTAATTTACTAATAAAAATTTGAACCTCATGGTGCCAGCCACATAAGAAGTCTCTTTCAGAAAACGTTATCTGTTAAAATTATAACATTAATTGAATATTAATTAAATGGCAACTTTTCTATTCTTTTACATCAACTAATCTGTAAAAGCATTCCCAACTAAAAAGGAAGTGTACAAATCTGCACACTTCCCTCAAAAGTAATTTTATTTCTTCCAAGCTGGAAGTTTTTCTAACATTCCTTTTGCTGCACTTTTTGCTGCTTCTTCCTCTAACCCTTGAGTTTTAATAATAAATCCAGTCATAGATTCAAGCTTTTCCTCATAAGATTGCATTGTTCCATCTGGTCTTGCACAATAAACGCAATAATCCTTACTTTCATCCCCCATTGCAAATTCACTTTGAGTTTTCATTGGCATTCCACAAGCTATACATGTTTTCATTTTATTTTCTCCTTTCTATTTGTTTAATAAATTTAAAAAGTGATCAATTAATCTCTTTCCGTGCGCATCAAAAAGAGTGCCCTCTTTTGTATATAAATCACTATTTATTAAATAATGATGTACTAAACCTATCCAAGTATTAAAAATTAAATCAAGAGGTATTTCTCGTATTTTGCATTCCTTTATATCTCTTTCAGCAACTTGAATTATGTGAAAAGATATTGCTGATTGAATCATAATTATTGAATTACGAGAACTTTCATTTAGTAAACGACTTTCCAAAATCAATCTAGTATAAAAAGTTTCATATTCACTAATACCCCTTAAGTGAGCTTCAAGGACATCTCTCATCTCACAATCACTACTTACAAGTTCATGAAGCCTGGTTGTAATACGTCTACCAAACTCCTCAATAACCTCATCCAAAAGAATTTCTCTTGTTTTAAAATGAGAAAAAATTGTACCATGTGATACATTTGCAGCACTTGCAATATCGGCTGTACGAGCTAAAGTCAGTCCATCCTTTGCAAATTGCTTTAAAGCTATCTCAATAATATGATTTCTAGTTTTAAGTTTCTGATCTTGTCTTTGTGTTCCTGCCATATAATTCCCCTCTATTTCATTGAGTGTTTACTCATTGAGTATGTACTCATTTTATCATATATACCAAAGGTTGTCAACCATATAATTCCACTACTATTATTTCAACCTCAAAATAATATAAAAAATAGAGTTATACTTAATTAACAACTAAGTATAACTCTTCTCACATTAAATAGGTTTTCATTTATTTATATAGATAAACATATAAACAGATGCCTTCTTGTTTTATCTCATATCTATTAAAAGGTGTTTCTTTTAAAAACCTCTCAAAATCTTCTTTAGTGTATGCTCCTTGTTTCAAGAAAGTTTTAAAGGAAAATTTCACAAAATACTTGTCAAACCCCTTCATTCCTGATCTTACTACTTCATTATTTATGTCTTCAGCAGTAGCCTTATAATTCATGTCAATTATTAAAGATGTTCCACCTTCTTTAAGAACTCTATACATTTCATTTAGTGATTTTACGGGATCTTTAAAATTTTTAAATGCAGCACTGCATACTATAAAATCGAAAGAATTATCTTCACAAGGGAGGTTTGAGGCATTGCCTTCTTTAAAATTAACGGAAACATTTGCTTCCTTGGCATTATTTTTTTCAATCTCCACAAAATCGGAACTTATCTCCACTCCTGTTAAATTGAACCCCTTCTTAGCAAGTTCAATTGACAAATAGCCTGGGCCAGGTGCTACTTCTAATATATTTGCATTTTTATTAACATGAGAAGCAACTTCATCAGCATATCTTTTCATTTCTGCAATTCTACTTTTGCGAGAATTCTTATCATACCATTTTGCTGTTAAACCATAAATACCAATATCCTTACTTTTTCTCATATTTTTCATATCTTTAATCATAATTAACCTTCTCCTTATAAAACATATTGATTTTATTAAAATTATTACCTATAATTATAAGCACCTAACACAGTTAGGTATCTAACACCGTTAGTGTATCATCTAACAGTGTTAGTGTCAATATTTTTTATAAATTTTTTGGAGTGATTTTATGGCTATAACAAAAGAATCAATTATAAAAGCATCACTTGATATACTAAATCGTGATGGAATAAACAATTTATCAATGCGGGCTTTAGCTAAAGAATTAGATATCAAAGCTGCCTCATTATATTGGCATATCAAAGATAAACAAGATTTATATGATTTGATTGCAGAACACATTAACAAAGAAATAGTATTACCTATAAACTTAGAGGATCCAAAAGAAACCTTGATAGCTCTTTCTTTAGAAATACGTAGAGTTTTATTAAACACTAGAGATGCTGTAGAAGTTTTAGCATCATCTTTTCCACGTACTCCAAGCAGAATAGAAGGTATAAAATTTATTTTAGCTACCTTAACTAGCTACGGAGTTTCTAATAAAAATTGTCTAACTGCTGCTAATATTTTAAATAATTATGTTTTATCCTTTGTAGCTGATGAAATTCGCGGAAAAGATATTTCACCTGATGCTGCTAAACAGTTTGGATTAATTTTTGGAGAACAATATGAAATGAGTATAGACTTTAAGGCACAATTTTTATATGGATTAGAAGTTATATTATCAGGGCTACTTGCTGATTAAGAAGAAAGATTCTACTGAAGATAGAGAAATTGATTTTTGAGATAAATTTAAGTTCTTAAATATAGATATCCAGAAATAACATCTCTGAATATTTTATACTATTAAATATAATAGTTATTCGAGGTAATTTTAATGGATGTTAAAAATATACAATCACCTACTTTTACAGCATTATCTGATGGAAAACAAATTAAATATGCTTTAAATCAGAATCAAAGTGATGTCTCTGTAATGGGCATAGCCCCAAATCCAATTCCATTAACTGAATTCTACAACATAACTTTATATGGTGATTATGTGGCTAATGGTATTGGTTTGGCTATCAATGGAGCAGGCACTATAAACATATCCCTTCCTAATGGATCAACTATTGTTGCTGCTTTTCTTTTTTGGGATGTATCTAAATCCATAGGTACGCTTCCAGTATTACCAAGTGGTATACTAAATGGTAACCCTATAACTGGAACTTTAATTGGTTCAACTGGTTTTGCTTCTGATGTTGATGGATTTTATGCAGATGTAACCAACTTAGTAAAGATTGGGGATAATGAACTTTCTGGCTTTCCAAGAATTCCAGGAAGATATCAAACTGATGGTGCCTCTTTAGTGGTTATTTATTATAATTATGTCCTTCCTTATAAAACAATAGTATTAAATAAAGGTATATTTTACTTTTTTAGAGAAACAGCTTACACTACCATTAATAATTTTAAAGCTGCAAATTCGCCAATAATAGCTAAAACAACATATATGGTCGGTCAGACTACTAATGGCAATGACGCTGCTTATTTTAATGGATCAACGATTGCAACTAATGTTTTTAATTTCTCATCAGGTTTTTTCTGGAGTAATGTAACTTTGGATGTAAGTAACCAAGTTAATCCTGGGGATACAACTGCTATAGCAGGAATACTAAATGCTCAAAACAACATTCTCATATGGGTAGCTCAAGCATTTTCTGTGAATGCAGCTATTCAACCATCTACTGAAGTTAGAGGTATTGATTTTTACAAATAAAAATTTTAAATCACTTAAATATATAACCGTAAGTAACCTAACTGAATATCTTATACTATTAAAGATAATACTTTTTCGAGGTAATTTTAATGGAAACCAAAAAAACTGAAAGTCATCCTTTTCTAAAACCATCCGATGGTGTATCAATTAATTACAATATAGATCAAAATCAAAATAATCTATATGACATATTATATGCGCCATCTCCGGTTCCATTAACTGAATTTTACAACAGAACTTTGTATGGAGATTATGAAGCGGTAGGTGTAGGTCTTACAGCTACTGGATCTGCTACAGTAAATATAACCTTACCTCCGGGATCATCTATTGTAGCAGCTTTTCTATTTTGGGATGTTATAAGATTTGCTTCTTATGTAGGTCCAATATTACCAGATGGTAAATTAAATAACATAAATATAACTGGAACTTTAATTAGTACCATAGATTTTGGAGGAGATTATATTGATGGATTTTATGCGGATGTTTCATCTATTGCAAAAGATGGCTTAAATACACTAGAGGGATTCCCTCGAGGTGGATATTATGTACTTCAAACTGATGGTGCTTCTCTAGTAGTTGTATATTCTAATTTTGACAAACCTTTTAAGACTGTCGTAATAAATAAAGGTTTAGTTGCATTTTATGATGATACCATTAACACTACCTTTCAGGATTTCATTGTAGGCAATTCACCTATAACTGCCAAAACAACATATATAGTTGGACAAACTTCTAATGGAAGAGATAATGCTTATTTTAATGACACTTTGGTTGGAACAAATGTGTTTAACAATTCCTCTGGCCCCCTGTGGAGCAATGTAACAGTAGATGTAAGCAATCTTGTAAATTCAGGTGATACTTCTGCTACAGCAGAAGTACATGTTCCACTAAGTGGTATTCTCATTTGGGTAGCACAAGCTTTTTCTGTAAATACTCCTTCTCCAAAACCAGCTACTGAAGTTAGAGGTATTGATTTTTGCAAATAAAAAAAGATACATATAAAATGTATCTTTTATTTATTATGCTTAAGAATTTATATCAACGCACTCTTTTCTTATCACTCTAACTTTAATTTTTATACACATTTTTTCTCTTAATCTTGCGTATTGAGTTAGTGGTGGATCAAAAGGTTTAAAACTTGTAGTAGCCACTGGTACTGGTACTATAATCTTCATAGTTTGTGGTGGCGCATCAGGATCTAGTGGATTTGGAGGCAATGGTATCTCCACTTCTTGATAAGTCACTGAAGTTGATGAATGTTGGTTTTGAATTGGCTCTGGATTTAATAATTCATCATGTGTTCCTACTATTTCTGCGCATACTACTTCTACAGTGTCTGTTTCTCTTAATTTTTCTCCAAATGGAAGATCTAATTTTACAAATCCACCAAAGTCGATTACCTTTGTCATGTGATGAAGTGGTCCATAAACTGTTGGATATCCAGCTGCATCTTCAATTCCTACACCTACCATTTCAATTGGACTTGCTGGTGGGGTTGGAGGTATAGGATTATCTCCTGGGAAAGGTGTTGGTGGAATAGGAGTATTTTCCTTTGGAACTTGAGCTGCAATTTTATAAGATATATTTTTTGTTATCCACGCATTAAACATAATAGCACAATCTCTTGTAGGATATGCCTTAACTTCAACGCTTTCATCAATATTTTGTATCTTAAATAGTCTTGAAGCTACATTAGGAAGAAGCCCGTTAGTTCCTATTTGTGGTGGTAATGCATCAAAATCAAATACTACTTCTTTAAAAAATAGTTCTTCCTTCTCTGCAATAATGACATTAGTCTCTATTGTTTTTCTAACCATATCTTTTACTCCTTTGTTTAGTAAATTTTACTTACTTATCTATATCATCGAAATTTTTAACATCATAATTTTCATCTTCACCATTATTAACATTAGAGTTGGTGATATTTAGAAAATAGAAATTATAAGCTATCGAAACATCTTTACTATCTACTACTGTTGTGACTACAGTATTAACTAAACCCTCTTGATTTGGTGTTTCTTCTGGTGAAGGCATATCTGTTGCCTGAATTTTATCCTTATATACACTCCAGCTTGGATCATTTTTGTAAACATCAACCATTCCTACAGGGACGTATATTGCCAATTCTTTAGGTGTATTCAAGAAAACATTCTTGCCTAGGGTTGGTACTCTATTTCCAAAAATATAAACTTTTCTAAGACTTATACAATCTTTCATTGCTTCATCTGAGATATTCATTATTGATTCTGGTATAGTTATACTCTCTATTTTTTGATTCTTTACCACCCTATTTTCACTATTACTAAATGCATTTCTGCCTATTGAAACTACAGGTTTATTACTATATTCACTAGGAATTACTAAATCTTTAGGCAATTCAGTATCAGCTTTTGCAAATATTGAATAGCTACCATCACTCCTTACCTGAAAGACGAAATATTGATCTCCTGTGGCAGCTGAAACCTCAATGTTTTTTTGTACATATTTGCCCTTACTTATATTATCTTCGATCAATTTCATTAGTTTTCGGCTAAAGTCTTCCATAATATTTCTCCTTTGAATACTTATTTTTCTTCTGTCCGTACAATACATCATATTCCCCTGCTACATAATATGTTACGGCCAGTGTACTTAAGCCCATAAAAAAAGAAAAGAAATGCTAACCCTCTAATTGGGTTAGCACCTCTTTTCTTTTACATATTTATTATTCTACACTATTGATAATCCGCCATCTACTACAATATGCTGACCTGTTACATAGCTTGATGCATCAGAAGAGAAATAAAGTATGGTTCCATTTAATTCTCCTCGTTTAGCTGGTCTATTTGCTGGGCAAAGCATATTATATTTTGTTAAGAACTCTTTGGATTTAAATAAAGTATTTTCTGTCATTTCAGATTCAAATAATCCTGGACATACAGAATTAACAGTAATTCCAAATTGAGAATAAGATGCTGCCATTCCTCTTGAAAGCCCTATTACTGCTGCTTTAGATGCATTATAAGAATGTCTTATAAATATATCATTTTTATCAGCAAGTATTGCATTAATAGAGCTAATATTAATTACCTTACCATAGTTTTGCCTTTTCATAATTGGAATTACATATTTACTAACTAGGTAAATTCCCTTAACATTAGTATCCATGCTTCTATTCCAATCCTCTTCGCTTAGGGTGTCAACTCCACCACGAACTGCTATTCCAGCGTTATTAAGTAAGATATCTATTCTGCCAAATTCAATAACCGCAGTTTCTATTGCTGCTTTAACTTCATCTTCCTTAGTTACATCACACTTAATTGAGATTGCTTTAACTCCTAAAGCTTTTATTTCCTTTTCAAGCTCTTCAAGTTTTTCTATTCTCCTCGCTAAAAGACATAGGTTAGCACCTTCCTTTGCATAAGCTAAGGCTGCATCTTTTCCGAGTCCACTTGAGGCTCCAGTAACTACAGCTATTTTACCCTTTAATTCAAACATATCTATACCTCCGTAAAGTTATTTCAAATTTTTGTGAACTATATATTATATATATTCCCTTTCCAAAATATAAATATTATTCTATTAATTCATCATTAAATTTTATTATGTCTAAATAAAAGGATGTAATGATTGCACTTTCTACAAACATTACATCCCTATAATTTATTTATAAATATCTGAGAATTCTATTTTAATTTTTTCAACATTTGATTGGTTGTTTAAATCATTATTAACCTTTGTTTTTGGTTCCTCTTTAATAACTTTCGCTGGAATGTATATATTAAACTCTGTTCCTTCTCCAAATTTGCTTTTTACTCCTATTGTTCCTCCATGCATTTCAACTAATGCTCTTACTATAGATAATCCGATTCCACTTCCTTCATGACTTCTGCTTAAAAGTGGATCTATCTGCTTAAATCTTTGGAAAAGTTCAGGAATTCTTTCTTCAGGGATACCTACTCCTGTATCCTTAACTGAAATAATTACATGATCACCCTTATCAAATAGTGATACTTCAATACTATCACCTGGATTAGTAAATTTAGTTGCATTGGAAATTAAATTAAGTAATATTCTCTCAAGCTTTGCTGGGTCAAAGGCCATAATTTTTTCTTCTACATCAGTATCAAATATTATTGTTCTTGACATATTTTGTACATACTCTGCAGTTGATTGAGTTATGTCCTCAACAACTTGTACGATATTTGCATTCATTAATTCTAAACTTACAAAACCAGAATCAATTTTAGTAACATCTATAAGATTGTTTACTAATCTTAATAACCTATAACAATTTTGTTTTATGCTTCCTGTGTAACCTTTTATCTTTTTAATATCTACATCTTCACCACTTTTAATGAATACATCAAATAATTGTGCTGTTGAAAATATAATATTAAGTGGAGTTCTTAATTCATGAGACATATTTGCTATAAATTCAGTTTTTAACTTGTCATACTGAACTGTTTCCTCAAGTAGTCTATTATTTTCTACCAACATATTATTAAAGCTATTCGAAAGAATTCCTATTTCATTTTTACTATTTATATCACATCTTACTGATAGATCTCCTTTTCCAGCTATCTCTACGCAGTCTTTTAGTTTATTTATAGGCTTCACTAAATTATGAGCTATAATTAATGCTATAATTCCGCCTAATATAACTATCCCTAATCCAGTTAATAGTGTGGTCTCATAAATTGATATTGCTGAAGAATTAAGTTCATCATAATTAGCTGAAGTGACTATATACCAATGCCACGGCTCAAAATATTTATAATATCCTACTTTTTTTATTCCATTATATGTATACTCAATTTTCCCACTACTATTTGTATGCATATTTTGTACGAAATCATAACTTTTCACATTTTTACCTTTATCATAAGGGTGAACAATTACATTTCCTTCTGAATCTAATATATATACATAACCAGTTTGTCCTAATTTTATATTGCTTAAGGTTTCCTCTAGATAATCATTTAGAACTTTATTTCCAATACCTATTGCCCCTATAACCTTGTTATCTTTATCAATTAATGGCTTCATTCTTGTTATATATGAATTATTTTGTATAGATATATCACCGATATATTCTTCTTTATTAAGTATTTTTTTATAAGCTAGGGAATCACTAGGTATATAAGTGCCTATTATACTTTTATCTTCTACGGAAATTGTGCTTGAAACTCTAATTAATTTATTATCATGAAGTAGAAATATAGATCCAACTGTACCAGTAGACTGTTTAAGCTTGTCAACTATAGTATTGTCTAAGGATAATCTCTGCTTTCCTGCATATAAAACTGGCAAATTAAATTCCCCAACTTTTACAGTTTCATTATAATCTACTCTCATACCATCTAAATCATTTAAAATAGACATGGCAAAGTTTAAATCCCCATAGGATTTCTCTGTTAGCAAATCATTTCTTACACTAAGAGTTGTACATATTGATTCTGTTAAGCGCTGACTTTTTTCATTTACTTCTGTTAATACTGCCTTTTGGGATCTTTCTGCAATAAGAAATCCTAATACACTTACAGCAAATATAATTAACCCTAAATAGCTAATAATAAGTTTATACTTAATTTTCATAAAGAAAACCTTCTCCTTTGTTTACGAATTATAAAAAATCTAAATTAAAATCAAAATGCCCGCATAATTATATCACACTATTAACTTTTTCGTATATAATTTATCAAACATGAATTTAATCCTTACTAAATAGATATAGGGGCGTTTTGTTTGTACCCTTTTTACAAACAAAACGTCCCCATTCTATACATTTAAGTAGTTACTATACATTCTTTTATAAACATCTTCAAATTTATAAAATCCAGTTCCAAAAACTGCTGTGTTTACATTAGAACTATCTACACTTATTGGTGATAGTAATATAGAAGGTACATCTACCTTACCGTTATTTATTGTGTTTGTTGTTTCTATTGCTTCTCCTCTCATTAATTTTACTGCTGCATTTATTGCTGTCTTGCCTAGTTGCCTTGAATCTTTAAATACAGTCATTGATTGAGTCCCTTCAATTATTCTTCTAATTGCATCTATATCTGCATCTTGCCCTGTTACCGCAACCCTTCCTGCTAAACCTTTTTCCTTTAATGCTTCAATTGCAGCTCCTGCAATAGCATCATTTGGAGCTAATATTGCATTTACTTTATTATTATTTTTAATTAATGAATCTTTTACTATATCATAGGCGTTCTTTGGATCCCAATCATCTACAACCTCATCTGTAACTATTCTTATCTCCCCTCTACTAACTAAAGGCTGTATATATTCCATTGCTCCCCTCTTAAAAGTATTTCCTCCAGAGTCACCAGAAAGAATAATATAATTACCCCTTGGAACCTTTTTGGTTAAATACTTTCCTTGAAGCTCTCCAATAGTTAAATTATCAAAAGCTACATATAAATCTACATCAGCATTTTTTATAAGTTCTTCATAAGAGATTACTTTAATCAGCTTATTATGAGCATCTTTAACTAATTCTGCTTCCTCTTCCGGATCAACTGGCGTTATTATTAATAAATCCACTCCTTCTTTTATTAAATCTTCTACTAGCTCATCTTGTTTCTTTAAATTAAATTCAGAATATACTATCTTTAAGGTAACATAATCTAACTTAGCTTCTTCCTCCATCCCTTCCTTATCTCTAACCCATCTAGCCTCTCTTTGATTAGGCATGGTTACACCTATCTCTTCATGTTCTCTGTACTTACACTCATATAATATCTCTAAATGCTCTATGTTTAAGCTCTCTTTACTAACATACCTAACTAAAATATTTAAATTCTTCGGTATAGATAAATACAAACCTACCACCTTTTTTCAATTACTCAATAATTATCATATTCAACTAATAAGCAAATTGGAACTTATTCCTACAGGTTAACTATAAAAACCGTGCTAGTTTATCTAGCACGGTTAATACTAATCTAACATCTAATTGTTTTTAGAGCTTGAGCTACTTTTCTTGCAAAATCTAATGGACAGTCTATTGATTCAAAATTAACATATACAAGTCTAGGATCATCAAATAACCAACGGCTATTAATTGAAGTAACGATTATACCACATCTTCTAAGAGCACTAACAAAATCATTAACTTCGTTTTGTAGTAAAACCACTTCACCTAGATTTAAGGTTCTTCCATTTCTATCTGGATTCTCATATGAAAATCTTGAGCCGATTGCTAATGGTGAACGAGTTCTTCTTCCAAGTATTTCAACATTTAGGTTCCTTATAAAGCCTACTACACATACTCCATTTTGGTTTACTAAAATATTAGAACCTAATATTGATGCAAATCCTACACACATGCTGCATCTTTTATTGCAAGGGTCAGGATCTCTATTGCATGAGTTACAGTTACTACTAAAATTGTTATTGTTTAAACTGTTGTTATTGCTTTCTATATTGTTAGTGATATTTGCACTATCATTAATACCTGGATCTTCTCCAAAATTAAAATAGTTATCCATACACCCATCTCCTTGTTTATAATTTATAGAGACAATTTCTTGTCTCTATGTAACAAGAGAGTGTTTACTACATAATATTCATAATGATTTAATATGTGCTATCTTTTAAAATAATTTATATTATATGCAAAGAGACGTTTTGGATTCAAAACGTCTCTATTACTATTTTAATCTTATCTGTTTATTATAAATTTCATTTCCTTCTGACTCACTTATTACCTTGCTATCCACCATACTTTGTATTACTTGCTTTTGCCTTTCTCTAGCCAGTATATAGTTATTATATGGATCATAATTGCTCGGAGCATTAGGAAGTCCTGCAAGCATAGTAAGTTCTCCTGAATTTAATTGTGACGGTTCCCTACCAAAGTAGTTCTCTGAAGCCATATATAATCCATAAGCTCCATGTCCAAAATAAACTACATTGGAATATAATGCTAAGGTTTCTTCCTTGTTTATTGTGTCATACACTCCAATTGCATAAATTCCCTCAAGTAGTTTCCACTGTAATTGCTTTGTTCTGCTACTTAAAAGAGTATTATGAACTAACTGCTGAGTTATTGTAGAGCCCCCTTGAACAAGTTCACCACTTTTTACATCCACATATATTGCTCTAGCTATCCCTTTTGGGTCAACACCTGGATTCGTTAAGAAACTTCTATCTTCAGTAGCTATTAATGCTTTCTTATACATTTCAGGTATTTCATTATAGCTTAAATACTTACTATTATTTTCTTCCAAGCTAGTACTTACATTAGTACGTATCTTATCATCAATCTTGTTTATGTTAGTAAAATAAAACTTCAGTCCAAACCATCCTATGCATAAAACTACAAGTATAAAAATAAGGAATTTAAATAAAGTTAGCAGGCAGCCTCTTTTTTTACGTCTCTTTTTATCCTTTGCCATAAGTCTTCCCCCCGTCATTATTATAGGGTTTTAAGTTCAACTATTAGCTTATTCATGCCTGAATCAAAGTTGCCAGAAACCGCAACTTTTTAATGTCCAGATACCGACATTTTCTTTTCAAACAAGTATAAGTTAAGCTTCCTATAAAAAGCCCTATAAGCCATCTTACATTCCACAAACCCCTTACTTTATTATCGTAATTTTACCAATTTTCTTATCTTATGCATATCTTTTTGAGTTAATAATATCATAGTAAGAATTTACAGTTAAGAAATAATAAATCATGTAAATAATTGTGTAGGCACCTATTGTTATGATTATAGGTAATGTTAAATTCATTCTTGTAATCTTTGATAAAAGAGTTGATGCCACTAAGCTATGAATTATTCCCACTCCTAATGGAAGGGCAAAAATCATAAAGATTTGTTTACTTATAGATGCTTTAATTTCTTTGCTTGTAACTCCTATCTTTTTAAGAATTTCATATCTATTTTTATCATCATTAGCCTCTGATAATTGTTTAAAGAAGATTATGCTTCCAGTAGCAACTAAGAATACAAGACCTAGAAATGCTCCGATAAAAATTATAAGCCCTGAATAAGTAAGTCCTGCTCTATAATCCTCATAATATGCAGAATAATTATAATAGCTTCCATCTGATTTAGGAAGTTTATTATTGATTAAGCTTATAAACTCATTAGTAAGTTCTTCGCTATCTTTTTTATTATCAGTAATATATCCCTTTATTCTATATAGATTGTCTTTTGCGTAATACTTATTATAAACCCCGTCTTTTACAACAACTACTCTCCTAATCATTCCTGTGTTTACAAGAGAATAATCTTTATAGTCTTTAACCTTTAGAGTCTGCTTTTGATTATTAGTGTCTATATTAATTGTCTTACCTGCATAATTATTTTTTGTAGTAAAATTTAAGATTTCATCGTAAATTACAACTTCATCATCACTATTTAGCTCTACCTTATCCTTTAATCCACGGACACTTGCAACTTTATTATAGTTACTTTCTGATATTAAATAAAAGTTAGAAGCCTGATCTGCATCTACCCATAGACCATGGACTTTAGCAAAATTCATATCTACAGATGAAAGTATTTTATTTTTAGGATACTTTGAAATTATATCTTCTACATTTTTATCTAAAGATGTGTTATTGCTTGCAAATGCATAAGTAAAGGCATGATTTTTTTGTAAGTTTACTGTAAGGTCATAATAGAAACTTGAAGATACCTCCATAGCAGTTAAGGTTGCTGCACTTAATACTGCAATTATTGCTAAGGTTCTAGCACTTCCTTTAATTCTATATAAAAGCTGAGATGTTCCTACCATGTTTATGCCACTATAGTATCTTCTCTTATTTTTCTTTGATAGCTTAATAACTAAGAGTGTTAAGGAAGAAAAAAGTAAGAAGGTTCCTATTACTGTAAGTATTAAGGTTACAGGTATAGCAATGACACTTAAAGTTAGTGGTCCTTTTGTATATAATAAATAACCTGCAGCTATAAATAAAATAGCTAATACTGATCTAATTAAGGATGCCTTTGGTTCCCTTTCACCTTCATTTTCAGCCTTGAAAAGTTCTATAAGCTTAAATTTATATATAAGTCTATAGCCGTTAATTGAAGTTAGGAGGAACAATATTGAAAATATTATAGCAGTATTTATAACAGCCTTAATAGGTATCATAAATGAAATACTTGCAGAAAAGCCCATAAGTTTAATAAGTAACATTATAAATAGCTTAGAAAGTAACCCTCCAACAAGAATACCAGCAACAAGGGCAAGTATACCCATTACAATATTTTCATAGAAAAGCATTCTTCCTATTTCTTTTTTTCTAATTCCAAGTAAAGAATAAAGCGCAACTTCCTTCTTTCTTTTTCTAATGAAGAAAGAATTAGAATACCAAATGAATATGGAAACAAATACTGCAACAACTATAGCTGCAGCTTTAAATACTGCTGAAAAATTCACTGAAGATCCTACAGCCTCTTGAACCTTCGTGTTATATTGAATTGATGTAAAAGTAAAGTAAATCATTATACTAAATATCATAGATACAAAGTATAAAAAGTAGTTGTAAAAATTTCTTTTTATATTTTTAAAGGCAATATCAAATAAGCCCATCAATTTCTCACTCCTTTTAAGTATGTTTATTACATATCTGTTAATCCGCCGCCTAAGGTCTTAAGTACATCTAAGATCTTTTGGAAGAATTCTTTTCTAGATCCTCCCCTTGCGATCTCTGTGAATAATAAACCATCCTTGATAAAGATTATTCTCTTGCAATAACTAGCTGCAAAGGCATCATGCGTTACCATCATAATAGTAGCTTTATTATTTTCATTTAAATCACTTAAGGCTTGAAGAAGCTCAGTTGATGACTTAGAATCTAATGCACCAGTAGGTTCATCAGCTAAGATTAAAGCTGGCTTATTTATAATCGCTCTAGCAGCTGCAGTTCTTTGCTTTTGTCCGCCTGAGATTTCATAAGGATACTTATTTAAAATATTATCTATCCCTAAGCTTCTAGCTACTTCCCTAAGTCTATTTTCTATTTCCTTTAAATTAACCTTGGAAAGTGCAAGTGGAAGAACTATATTCTCCTTTACTGTTAAGGTATCTAAAAGATTAAAGTCTTGAAAAATAAAACCTAATTTGTTTCTTCTAAATACAGATAGCTTTTCTTCATTCATCTTTACAATATCTTCTCCGCCTATAGTAACTGTTCCGCTGCTTGGTTTATCAATGGTAGATATAATATTTAAAAGTGTTGTCTTACCTGCACCAGAAGGACCCATAATCCCTACAAATTCACCTTCTTTAATATTTAGATCTATATCATGAAGTGCAGTGTATACATTGCCCCTTGATCCATAAACTTTTTTTAAGCTTTTAGCTGTTAAAACATCATTCATATCTATTCTCCTTTATTTTTTGTTTCGAACTACACTATTATTGTACAAAGTATAGCATATTCAATCCATTTCTCTTCCTTACAAAACATTATTTTAACCTTACGATTTTGTCACATACGGAAGCTCTGAAAAATTAGTCATTCTTTTTCGTGGGCCCCTCGCAGTGACTGCGTGGGGTGTAACGAAATTATAGAATGACTTTTTTCAGAGCGTGGGGTAATACACTAAAACAGGTAGTTCAATCGAACTACCTGTTACTAATCCATATAAAAAATTTTGAACTATTTAAAAAAGCATAATCGCACCAAATATCGGCATAATAATCAAGTATGCACTTATTATTGCCATTATCATATATGATTTAGACTCACCTTCTGGCCTTTTTATTGCATTAACTATTCCAACAATTAGAGTTAATGGAGTTATAAAAATTGTTCCTATCCCTATCAATACAACTAATTTAAATATACCTTCCATACTAACAAATCCCCTTTTATATACCATTATTACCAAGTAATACCATTATGTCATAACTTACTTATCCGAAACCTCATAATAGTCAAATAATCTAGGAAACACAATCGTAACCCTAGTATACTCTCCATACTTTGATTCAATTGTTATATCGTGTCCAAGCTTTCTTGCAAGCTTTTTAGAGAGGTAAAGTCCCATCCCCGTAGACTTATAGTTCTCTCTTCCATTATAGCCTGTAAAGCCTTTATCAAAGACTCTATGAAGGTCTTCTTCTTTTATTCCAATTCCATTATCCTCAATAACTAGTTTTTGAGCCTTTTCTTCTACTAATCCATATATCTTAATCTTTCCACCAATTGACGTATACTTTAGGGAGTTAGCTATTATTTGGTCTACAATAAAAGCTAGCCATTTTTTATCTGTTGTAACTATTAGTTCTGTATTATCAATCTCTATATTTATCTTCTTATTAATAAAGGTCTTTGCCTGTTTTTTAACCCCTTCTTTAACTAGCCTATCAAGCTCAAGCTCATTTATTAGATAGTCTTTTGAAAAGTCATCTATTTTTGAATAATAAAGTGCCTGCTCTATGTAGTTTTCAATTTTATCTAATTCTTCTTCAAGACTATATAAAATTTCTTTACTAGGATTCTTAGCATTATTTTCAATTAATAATCTGCTTGCAGATATAGGCGTTTTTACTTGATGCACCCAAGAAGTTATAAACTCTTCATAATCTTTTTTATGTTCTTGAAGACTTAATATCTTTGAACTTTGTTCATTAAATAAAGCTTTAAGCACATCATGATGAAGAATTTGTTCATGAGTTATAGGAGTCATTATTCTATCCATAATTTCATCACTGTTATTCTCAACAATGCTATTTAAATTTTTATAATAATCTTTAAGTCTTAGATATCCAGCAATTAAATAAATGATAAAGAAGGTTAAGGAAACTAAATTAATATATAGTACATTTTCAATATTTACTTTCTTAGAGCCATCTAAGAAAATTACTAGTGATATAAATAACATAAGCAGAACATAAAAAAGCAATGTAAATTTTCTATCTGCTAAATATTTAGTGAATTTCATAGAATTACATACCCTTGGCCTTTCTTAGTTTGAATATAATTCTTAAGTCCTATATCCTCAAGCTTCTTTCTAAGCCTATTAATATTTACTGTTAAGGTATTATCATCAACAAAGCTTTCATCTTCCCATAGGGCTCTCATTATTTCATCTCTACTTACTATTTCCCCCTTATCCTGCATAAGAGTATAAAGGATTTTAAATTCATTCTTAGTAAGCTCTAATTTTTTATCATTATATATAACCGAACTGTCCTTTAGGTTAAGGACTACTCCCTGATGTTCAATTACACTAGAAAAAGCATTTATATAATCATAAGTCCTTCTTAAAAGGGCATTTACCTTTGCCATAAGCACATCTAACGAAAAAGGCTTTTGAATAAAGTCATCTCCACCCATGTTTACAGCCATTATTATATCCATATTAGTATTTCTAGAGGATATAAAGATTATTGGAACCTTTGATACTTCTCTAATCTTGCCGCACCAATAAAAGCCATCATGAGAGGGAAGATTTATATCCATTAAAACAAGCTGAGGATCGTATTTTACAAAATCATTAAAGGTATCGTTAAAGTTTTCAACTCTATGTCCTTCAAATCCCCATCTTACTATATTTTCTAAGATTATTTCACTCATTTTTTTGTCATCTTCTACAATCATTATTTTAAACATGAGAAAACCTCTTTCTTTCCTAGACTCACAACAATATTATATACTAATAAAAAATAAAGCACAAAAGAGTGCATTGGCAAGTTGCCTTTGCACTCCTCATTATTAAATTAACCCTAACAATTTAATTGCAACCTAGAAAATACTCCTGCATGAGTTGATGGCCACAACCTAGTGCAAGTTCTGTCTTCTTGGGCTTCTCCAACTAATTCATCATTTAATGCATCAAAGCCATTCCTTGTAAATATCAAATCAATTCTTCTACTTAAGCTAGATATAGCATTTAAAACATCGTCGTCTTGGAAAGCTGTAAAGCCATCACCTACGCCACCTACTACCCAAGTATCTTTAAAGCCTAATGTTACAAAAAGCGTGTAGATTGGAGATACTGGAACGCTTGCATTAGCATTAAAATCACCTAAAAGGATAAGTGGAAGATTTGTATTGGCTTGCGCTGATATTAACTCACTAGCTTGAGCAGCTTGTACTTGGGCTGAAAGACGTTCTAGTTGGGTATTAACCAATCTAAACTTTTTGCCTCTTATTAATGCATCAACTGCTACCCATCCTCTCAAGATTGTAAAGGATTGTCCACCTATTTGAGCTTGATAATTCGTTCCATAATTAGCTGCCTGGGTACTAATAATCTCTACATCGCTTTCCCTTCGAACTAAAATTGCATTTCTATCTATTAAACGTACCAAATTTCCAGTGCTTGCAGGAAGTGTAATATCAGAGTTGAAGTTTTGTGCTACCAATCTATACCTTATGCCATGCCTAGCTAATTCACATAGAAGAATATCTACAAAATTATAAACAATCTTATGCGCATTTGGAGGAATAAACTCTACAATAACTGCCTCCTGTAAACCAACTATATCTGGTTTCTTTAGAGCAATTTGGCGAGCTATTGCCTTTGCTCTTTCATGAATATTAGTAGCAAGGAACTGACGATAAACTTCTGTAACTCTTTGTGGCACCTCTTGAGGTGTAGTCGAAAATAAACGGGTTAAGTCAGTGCCATCATAAATATACCAAGTCATAACTGAAAGTCCTATATTTCTCCTTGGATACATAGTTATACCCCCTTTACTCCCTTTATTACCTATATATGCGCTAGCTTTTTATTATGTGAATTAAATTAGGAAAAATAAAAAAGGACAATTAAGTCCTTTTTATTTAAATATATTAATTTGTACTTTTCTTTTTTAATACTAAAATAAGATCTTCTAAAGCTGAAATAATTGCTTCTGTTTTTTGAGGCTCTAAGTCCCCAATTATAGACTCATTAAGTTCGTTCGTAATACTACATACATCGGTACTTTTTAAAAATTCAGATGAAATTCTGAGCTTAACAGTTCTCCTATTCTCTTTAGGTATCTCCCTTATTACAATTTCTTTATTAACAAGTTGATCCACTAACCTAGAAACTGAGCTTTTTGGCAAATCAAGCTTTTCGCTTAGTTCTATTAAAGAGATATCCTTATTATTATATATCTCAAACATAACCATAAATTGAGAAGTTGTTATTCCTAAGTTTTCTGCACTTGATTCAATATGACAGTTTAAGCTTCCCTGAATTACTCTAAGTAAGTTCATTATTTTATGAATACAATTAGTTCCTTTACACATTAAGTACACACCCTTTTTATCTAACGGTTTTGAAATAATTCATTTACCTTTATATCTGGATGATGATATCTTCCTCTTTTCAAAGTATTTTTCTTATATTGAATAGATTTTTGTGGACACCATTGCATGCATGCTAGGCATACTTCACAATTATGCTGCCACTCTGGTTTTCCTTCTACCATTTTAATATTACTTGCAGGACACACCTTTGAGCAAGTACTGCATCCATTACATTGTTCTGTTATCCAAAAGTTTTTATCCATATTATTAGGCTTAAAAGTCTTATATGCTAATCTTCCAAAAGCTATCTTTACTCCACTAATCTTTACTTTAATATGTTGATTTTTCTTTATACTGTCTACTATCTTTAATACTTGTTCATTAGCTGCTTTAAACCGCTCTTCTTGAACTTCTTTTGAGTATGCATCATACATAACTTGATAATTTCCTGGCATTCTTACTGTAAAGCCAGCTGCGAGAGAAGCTCCTTTTTTACTTAGTATATCTTCAATTTGATTTAATGATATTGTTGTCGTTCCACCAAAGGTTGCAATGGCAAAAATATATGCTGATTTATTTACTTCAAGATTTTCTATAAACTTTTTAACCATTAAAGGTACTCCAGTAAAATATACAGGGAATACAAATCCAATCTTATCAGATGAAATATCCTTAGTAATTGAAAGGTTTTCCTTAGTTATCTGTATAAGGGTTGCATCTCCTAATCCTTCTTTTACGGCCTTTGAAACCTTTAAAGAATTACCTGTTCCACTGAAATAATAAATTGTAGTACTCATACTTTCCTCCATAAATTATTAATAATTCCGTTTAAATCGTTCCATTTGGAACTGTTCATTATTAAACAATACTATTATATTATTCTGGAGTCAATATAAGAACAAAAAATAGTAGAATTAAAAAATCCTTAGGAATGATTAATTCCTAAGGATTTTATTAAATAATATCATAATCGGTTATTTAAACTTTCTTTTTCTAGCTGCTTCTGACTTTTTCTTTCTCTTTACGCTAGGTTTTTCATAGTGTTCTCTTTTTCTAACCTCTGAAAGGACTCCAGATTTAGCACAGCTACGTTTAAATCTTGATAACGCTTGCTCTAATGATTCATTTTCTCTCACTCTGATTTCTGACATAATTCCCGCCTCCCTTCAGTTCAAATCATAATACTACCGAAATATATTATATATCGAATTTGTCAAAACGACAATGAAATATTTTACTTTATCTATATTTTTTATATATTTTTTTATTTTAAGCTAATTTATCTGATAATATCATTATAATAATAGTTTGTCTAAATATCAATGATATATACAAAATTGAGATTCCATATTAGATAATATAACCTATAATAGGAAATCTTAGTCATAAAAATAAAATTAAGTTTATTTTAAAACATTACTATATTATTAATCAAGTATAAATAATTGTTCCACTGGTATACCTAAAAATCTTCCTGTCTTAATTGCCAATTCAAGTGTAGGGTTATATTTGTTGTTTTCTATCGCATTAATTGTTTGTCTCGTTACTCCAAGTTCTTGTGCTAATTGATCTTGAGTTAATTTTAGTTGCTTTCTATACTCTCTAACTCTATTCTTCATTTCCCTCGCTTAGTTTCCTTCTATAATATCTGTCAAAGAATATAAGTAACGTGTTTTGAATACAAAACAATGCTAATGCTACACTATGTCTATTACCTCTTGCAAGGTCAATAATAGCCCATACCAATAAAAATGACACTGTAAACCAATATGCAATTTTCAAGCTCTTTAGGGCAATAAATTTATCCATTTCATCTTCTTGTCTAAAAAAACTCATAATTCATACCTCTTCCAAAATGTAAAATACATTTTACATTTGTATATATTAATAATACCAAACTTTTCTTGAAAGTGTCAAGATGTTTTTACATTTCTTAGCTTAATATACCCTATTCTCACCATGATTCATTGTAAGAACTGGAAACAAAATAGTATAATATATATTATATAAAACAACTACTTTCAGATGAATTTGGCAGAATAATGCCTAAAATTTTGTATGTGAAGGGGTATTTAGAAAAAGCAAAAAATAATATTAACCTCAGCTGGATTTGAAAATGCAAAAATTAAGGATAAATTTTTAGAACTTGTTAATAAACCTAGTAATGAAATTATGGCTTTATTTATTCCTACGGCTGCAAATAATGCTGATGCTATTGCCATGCTACCTAAATGTATGAGTGATTTACTTAATTCAAAGATTCCAAAAGAAAATGTACATGTGTATGATTTGCATAAAGAGATGTCACTTGAAGAACTTGTGAAATATGATGTTATTTACTTTTGCGGAGGGAGTACTAGTTATTTGCTAGACAGGATCAATGAAATAAAATTCAATATTCTCCTAAAGGAATATGTTCAAAGGGGAGGGGTTTTTGTTGGTGTCAGTGCAGGAAGTATGATAGCAGCACAAAATCTTCCTAATAATTTAGGATTTATTAATTGTTTGCTTTCTGTTCACTGTGAAGAAGGCTCAAAGATAGGAGAAATAGATACAAGTAATTGCCCTAAGATTAAGCTTACAAATAACCAAGCTATTCTGTTGACTGATGATGGGGCAGAGATTATTGAATAATTTTACAAGAACTATAATGTATTGAATAATAGTAAAATACTAGGATATTAAGGAGATTTTTTATGTCAGATATTATAATTGATTTACTTAAGGAATCAGATACACAAGAACTTTTTAAATTTGAACTTAAAAATAGAGCTTTTTTTGAGAGAGTTGGTTTCCCTAGAGGAGATAACTATTATAAATTAAATAGTTTTAATACAACAATAAAGGAGTTAGTTCAGGAACAAGAGAAAGGATTAGTATATATGTATTTAATAAAGAATCATGATGGAATGATTCTTGGAAGAATAAATTTATTATCGATAGAAAGAGGATGTTTTAATAAGGCTGAACTGGGTTACAGAGTTGGTGAGGAACATCAAGGTAAGGGATATGTAACAAGTGCAGTAAAACTTATTTTAGATGAAGCAGTCAATAACCATGGACTACATAGATTAGAAGCAGGCACATCACCTAATAACATAGGTTCCCAAATAGTATTAATTAAGAATGGCTTTCAATTTGTTGGACGTTATAATAAATATATTTATAAAACTGGAGAATGGTGCGATAGCATTTATTTTGAGAGAATACTTGATTAAATATATGCTGTGAGAAACTGTTGAAAAGCATTCTTCATATATTGAGCATTATAGCCTTAGGATTACTGCAGTAATTTTAAGGCTATAATTTATTCTTTTTATGAATCTATATAATTTATAAACATCGAACATACTAAAAAGCTTAAGCTCATAACCAGCATAATATCCCATTCGATACTTGCAAATGAGCCTTTGCGTATAACTGTGAAAATTATATAAGTTAAATTCATGCTAATAAGGCATATTAAAGTTTTTTTAATTGGGATTTTATTTTTGGATTTCATAGCCTCTCCCCACTTAATAAGCTAACAATATTTATTATATCTGTATATATTTTATAATATAATTATACTTTATTAAAACTTATATAGAAACAAAAAATAACAGAGTACAAAATACATGTAGGTCTGTTATTTTATAATTTATTATTAGTTTTTAAGAATTTCTTATCCTTATTCCTCTCTTTTGGGCGCTTTGGAGTTTAAATATAAAGCAGTCAAAACATATGCTGCACTTCCAAATAACATTATGCTCCAATCAACGTTTGCTAATGATTTTCTAAGTATTAATGATGTAAATAGAAATGTTACGTCAAAAAATATAAGATTTGTGATGATTTTCTTGAAAGGGATTTTCTCTTTTGGGTTCATGTGAATCTCCTTACTTAATAATACTTATTTAATTTGTATTTACTTAATAATAACTATTATACTTCATTAAAGCTGATTGAGAAACAAAAATAACAGCACATAAATATGTTGTCTGTTATTTTATAATTTATTATTAGATTTTAAGGATAGTTTGTACCCACTCTTCTACTTCACTTTTTAAAGACTCTTTATCTTTTAGCTTAGAACTATGAAAATCTTTTGATTCTTTAATATTTGTACCCTTACAATTATTTTTAAATTTCTCAAAGAAACTTCCATGATTTCCTGCATGAGTGCAAAATGGTACCACTGTTTTATTTTCTAAGTTGTGCTCTTTAAGGAAGGTTAAAACAGGTGGGGTAAGTGTATACCACCATATTGGCGAACCTACAAAAATTACATCATAGTCTTCTATATTATCTACATGTTTTTTTAATGTAGGAGTAAAGTCTTTTTTTGTATGTCTTGATCCAAGGGTGGTTGCAGTTACTAAATTATAAGGCTTTTCAAGTTCTAGTTCAAAGGTATCTGCTCCTATAGCATCTTTTATCAAATTTGAAACTTCTTTAGTATGTCCTTGTAAGGAATAATAAATAACTAATACTTTTTTATTCATTTTTAAGCTCCTCTCATATATCTTTATAATTTTAGTTTTTGAATTATTGCTTTATTTGGCTTGGGATAATGGAAGTTTTGATTATAACCCTTTGCATAAATAGCTTTTGTAGGGCATAAATTGTAGCAAGCAAAGCATCCATGACATTTAGATTCATCAAATACTGGGAAACTGTCCATCTTTACTGCATTATATGGGCAATTACTAACGCATTTCTTACATTGAATACAACGCTCATCATTAACCTTTTTACGTCCCATTATAGTTCTCATCATCTTAGGACCAGAAAGCTTAGTTAAAATATTATATTTAAAACTTGCTTCTACCTTTTTCTCATTTACTGTTTCTTTATTTTTAATCTTCTCACAAATATCAGTTAAATCGTTAATAAACATATTAAATTCATCTATTTCTATGGTATTTGGATGATTTATAAATCCATGTGAATGTTTAATTACAGGGGGATAGTTTTCTGGAGTATGTAAAGCATGGTCTATAACCACTTTAAAGCCTTTCTTGCTTATTTCTTCAGCCATATTCTTTGTAGTAGCTCCATTTTCTTGTCCGAAAGTACTAAACACAAAAGCTGGTTTATTTACGAAGGACATATGTTCAATATAGCTCCTTACAAATCTAGCGATACTATATTCATCAGCAAAGCTTGCAAAGCCTACTATGTCATACTTATTTAAATCATAAACTCCCCCTCTCATATCTAATAAATCAAAGTCTACATTTTGAACCTTTCCCTTTATGTACTCACAAGCAAGTTTTGTATTGCCAGTTAATGAAAAATATAAAATTGCACCTTTCATCTAAATCATCCTCCAAAATTTTTATCTTTATTGTTTTATTTATTTTAAGAAAACCAGTGTCCATATTTTCCCTTTAATCGAATGTTCGTTTAATTTTACCCTAAAAAAATTTTTATTTTTTTATTGCATCCCAACTTATTTCTATAATCTGACTAAAAACTTCTTCGCTAAACTCAAAAGTACCTTTAAAATTCTCTTTTGCTAATTGAGTAACTGGGAAATAACAAAAAGTTAATAGTATATCTGGGTGTGCATTCTTTAATAAATTTTGCTTTTTACCTCTCTCTACCATGTCATAAAAAGGTTTAAAAAACTTTAAACTTGCCTCTGAGCATAGCTTCTCAACTAAAGGTGAATTTGAGAACTGTTCAATAAACAGAAATTCTTCCTTGTTGTTCTTAATAAAATCCATCAAATTCCTCATTATAGCTTCAAAGGTTTCCTTTGTTGGATCTGCTTCTGTATCAATATCCCCTATCATTCCGTAACTTAGTTTTTCTTTAACATTAAGATAAATCTTTTTTAACATATCCTCCTTGTTCTCAAAGTAAACGTAGATAGTTGATGGTGATACCCCTGCTCTCTTTGCAATTTTAGACATAGATATTTCTGAGAATCCAATTTCATTAAGAAGTTGGATTGTTGCTTGGAAAATTGATTCACTTTTGTTTTCATCTTTATATCTCATGATTCTATAATAAACGTTCATTCGATTATTGTCAAACTCAATTTTATGATAAAATTGTAAAATTAAAAGGAGTCACGTAAAGGCTCCTTTGTAAGTAATATAGTTATTCAATTTATCTATTTATTGAATCCTTGAAATTTAAAAACATAGCACCTAAAAAATATGCTACACTACCAACTAACATTAGTTCCCACTGAATGCCATCAAATGAGCGTTTAAGCAATACTGATGTTAGTATAAACGCACCATCAAAGATTAAAAGGGTTGAGATGATTTTTTTAGAGGGAGTCTTGGTTTCATGGGAGACTGGGGTTCTCACAATTTATTTGACACTAGTTAGGCAACTTATGAATTTACTTCTTCAAATTCATATGGAGAGATGCCCCAATTAAAAATGCATACTATTAATAAAGTACTACATTTAAATATATTTAAAGATTTCTTTTTGATCTTGTTCATGAGACTTATAATTGGCTTCCTGAATAAGCTCTTATTTTTCTATACAGTGATTCAATTCTCTTATATTCCTATGGATTACCTTTTCTATTTTGCTATGACTAAAGTTATACTTCTTTAACAATATCTATAATACCCCACCATCAAACTGTGATCTTTGATAGTATGGATAATTAACTCTTTTTCAGTGCTCTCTTTTCCTACTATCATGAATTCCTTTCTAGGCCAATACCTTAGTAATTCATATTTACTCTTATTTACTCTTATTTTCTTCAAAAATTTGCTTTATTTCTCTACTTTGCAACTTATTTTAGATAACGATCCTTGGCGGTTTATGGTTTAAATATTTATAATAACCTGATCTTTGTATATTAACTTTTCTTTTAAACATTACATAACTAATCATCCAACTAATTTTTATTTATTATCATAATCATATCTTATATTTACTTATGATCATTTCAAATTGTAGTCAAATGGCTGCATATTGTTTTTTTTTGCATCATATTTGTTGCTTTTTGGCTGCACATATTGTAACATTAATATATGGTGGTGATATAATGTGTGGAATAGGAAATTATATTGAAACTAATCGTAACAAACAAAATATGTCTATTAGAGAGTTGGCTAAGAAGGCTGGCATCAGCCATACTGAAATAAACAAAATCGAAAATGGTACACGACAAAAACCTTCCGCTAAAAATTTAAAATTAATAGCTAAGGCTCTTCAGTTGCCTCAACTTGATTTATTAATTAAAGCCAATTATATATCTGACCTACCTGCCAGTATAAAGTCCATATTTCTAGAATGTTCCGACTTAACTGAGCAAGAAATATTACAGGTTTGCAGATTTATAAAATTTATCAAACGAGAAAGATTTGAAAAATCATCAGAAAGGTTGAATGACAATGATATTTAAACTTGGAGAATTATTCTGTGGTCCCGGGGGGATAGCTTGGGGTGCTACACATGCAGATATTGGTGATAATAATTTTAAAATAGAACATGAATGGGCTAATGACTACGATCATTATACCTGCGAAACATATCGACATAATATTTGTCCTAACAAACCCGAAAGTGTATATCAAGGAGATATACGTGAATTTGATTTATCTTCATTATCCCCTATAGATGCCTTAGCATTTGGTTTTCCTTGTAATGACTATAGCATTGTAGGTGAACAAAAAGGTATGGATGGTACTTATGGGCCTTTATATTCATATGGAGTAAAAGCATTAACTAGATTTCAGCCTAAATGGTTCCTTGCTGAAAATGTTGGTGGTTTAAGAAATGCAAACGAAGGTAACGCTTTTTCAAAAATTCTCACCGAAATGCAAGAAGCAGGTTATACCCTATATCCTCATCTTTACAAATTTGAGGAATATGGCATACCACAAGCACGTCATAGAATTATTATTGTTGGCATACGCAACGACCAGAATGTAGAATTTAAAGTTCCATCACCCGCTCCATATTCAAATATCGATAATACGTGTCGTACTGCAATCGAGCAACCAAGCATTCCTGAAAATGCATTTAACAACGAGCATACACGTCAGTCGCAAGCAGTCATACAACGTCTTGCCCATATAAAACCAGGTGAAAATGCATTCACAGCAGATTTACCAGAAGATTTGAGACTCAACGTTGTTGGTGCAAAAATAAGTCAAATATATAAACGTCTCGATCCAAACAAACCTGCATATACAGTTACAGGAAGTGGTGGTGGTGGAACACACATTTACCATTGGGAAGAACCACGTGCACTTACCAATCGTGAAAGAGCACGTTTACAGACATTTCCAGATGATTATGAATTCATTGGTTCAAAAGAAAATGTAAGAAGGCAAATTGGGATGGCTGTACCTTGCCAAGGTGCAAAAATAATATTTGAAGCTATCTTAAAAACATTTGCTGGCATAGAATACGAAGGAATCGATTGCAATGCAATGGAATATATATTTAACAGTGATCACGATCTAAAATGGCAACTAGATAACGATTTAGAAGAAAATGTTCTAACCATTCCAGCAAAAGAAGGAGCAAATGAACTTTGTATTGTATCAGCATATGCAACTCCAAGTATGGTTGCCTGGCACATTCAAAAATTAAAAGATTTAGAATTAACTCCTATAAAGATTAGATTAATTGTTGGAATGTGTCCTTTTGACGGACTCAGTCTAGTAATGCATAAAGGTTTTCAACACATTAGTGGTGCTTACACCGATTTACCAGATTACTCAACTATCCAATGTCAGTATGTATATCAAAGCCCTCCTGTTCACTCAAAATTATTTGTATGGTTAAAAAATGGTAAGCCATTTAAAGCTTTTTCTGGTTCTGCAAACTATACGCTGAAAGCTTTTAGTCAAGGGTGTGGTGAACTTATGTTGGAATGTGATGCACAACAGGCATATAACTATTTTAATACGATTGAAGGACGTAGTATATACTGTACAAGCAATGAAGTTGAAAATTATATTAGAATTTACAAAGAAAAACCTATTTATAATTATGAGAGTATTGATCATATCAACGATACTTTCTCAAATGGTGTAACGCTATCCTTACTCTCAAATAATGGTCTAGTAGGAAAATCTTCTGGTCTAAATTGGGGACAACGTGACAAAAGAAATCATAATCAGGCGTATATCCCATTACCTATCAGAATAGCTAAAACCGGATTTTTTCCATTAAACAAAAGACATTTTACGATTATTACTGATGACGATGTTAGTATGATACTCAGAGTGGAACAGGCTAACAATAAAGCAATTACTACACCAGAAGACAATTCTGTTCTAGGATTATATTTTAGAAATCGTCTAGGAGTAGATTCTGAAAAACCAATTTCGAAAGAGGATCTATTAACATACGGCCGAACCGATGTGACTTTTTATAAACTTGATGATGAACATTATTTCATGGATTTTTCGCCTAACCAAATAGAAAACTAGCTAAAAAAACACCTCTGTTTCCTATAACATTTTAGAAAACAAAGGTGTTTTATATTCTCATGAGCAAACAACAAATTCATCATTAATATACTTTATATAATCAGAAGAATATAATTCTTTAGGAATAACCTTTACTGTAAGTCCATAAATAATCAAAAATGCAAGAAAATGATTTTCAGATACATGATTAATTCCCTGCTTAATCATCATTTTCGCAATCAATTCAGCATAAGAAGCAACTTTAAATTCTTTTTTTACAAGTATTCCCTTTTGATATCTTCTATCTCTAACTTGCGGTGAAACTATGATATATCCCATATCATAGTTTTCTACTATTGTTGCTAATAAGAATTCATTCCACTCCAAACCTATTTCTGGGAACATATCCCAATCAGACAAATTAACAAGAGAAACTATATCCTCACTACTTAGCAACTCATCCAATTGGTTCTGAATACTCATAATATTTTCTGTAGATAAATAAAATCTATCATTTCTTAAATATAAATCTTTAGAAACCCTAACAAAATCTTTTTCTATATCAGAAAAAACAACACCAGCAGTAACATCAGACCAATTTAACTCTTTAATCAATTTCAAATAATCTTCATGAGAAAAATAATCGTCTATATGCAATAGTTGCAACGCAATAGTTTTAGTATTACAATTTTCAAATATATCATGCAAAGCAATATGTGGTCTTCTAAATGTGTAATAATCTGAAAAATAATAATTTGCTATATAATACACATTTGCAGCACATGTTATAGAATTTTCTTCTATAAAATCCGGCATATTTCTTTTTACCGCTTCATACAACATATTATCACTACAATAGCCATCATGTGTATTCAAAATCGCATCCAAAATTCCTTTTAGTTGCAGTTTTTTTTCTGCATCAATATGAATGTTATAAATACTGTTGTAGTAATTATATTCCCATTGTATCAATTCTGGCTTTGTTTGAATTGCATTAAATATCATTGAATCGGAAAAGCCATTAAGTTTTTCCTTTATATCATTTTTATGTACCGGTTTGTCTGATCCATTAATAATATTTTCAATTCTATCAGAAATACTAATCCCACTAATGCAGTCATTTTTCATAAGATAGTCTCTTGAATACGAATAGTCTTTAGGATAATACAACATCAAAACTCCATGCAAAAAGTTGTAATTTATCACATTACTAGTCATAGTGAGCAATCCTTCAAATTCTGTAAATATTTCAATATAAAATAGTTGTGAATTTGGTGAATTATCTATAAATTCTTTTATCGCCTCAACTGTACTAATATCAATATGGATATTTTCTTCAGCTGTTACCATTCCTCTATCACTTAAGACAAGAAACTCTGATAACCTAGCACTCAAAGCTCGATTTCCAGCCGGAAGTCCCAAATCCCCGAAGTTTTCAAATGCAAGTTGACGTAATCCATCTAAATCCCTTCCATCATATAACTTAATTCCATTCTTAAAATATTTACCTACTAATTTAGAGCACAAATATCCATATGATTGTCTACCTTTTGATGCATAATCTCCGTAAATTCTGTATCCATTTTTTTGTAATAGATTTATAAATTCATTTATCCCTACATATTCAAAACCATGAACTTGTAACAATTCATCTAAATCTTCAAGTTTTTCATAAAGATCAATACCAACTCCTACAAATTCATCCACAAGTTTACACAGTTCCATTTCAGTGTCCTGAGTATCAGAATTTTTTTTAATAAACACATCTGCAAAATCTAAATATTCGAACTCACTACAATTTTTTATGGAATAAACCATTATTTTATCAAAATCATCATTATCATAGATATCTAGTACCTCTTGTACAGTAATATATCTTTTCTCCGAACGTTTCATGACATTATGAACTATTGGCACTATTAAAGGTTTAATTAAGTTTAAAAACTTGGCTGCAATCTGCCTTACCCATTCTCTTGTTACCCCCTGTACATCAGCTATTTCTTGTAGTGTATACCCACTTGCTCTCTTTAAAAATATACTATACGAATTTTCTTCCATACATTCATATAAAACTAATTCAAATACCTCTTCCAAATTGAATTCTAACTTTTCCACAACCTTAACAAAACAGTCAAAGCTTCTCTGCCTCACGTCAGTAAGTACTTCTGTTTGTGTTTTATTAGCTAAATCCTCAATATTTATATACCCTCTTTTTGCAAGTTGGGAAACAATCCTTCTATTCACACCTAATATTTGTAATGTACCAATTGGCAATTCATAATTAGACTTGTCAATTGATGCAAATGGATAAATCTCTACTTTCTCGTGTGAATCTTTAGTAGAATATGTTCCTGACAAAAAACTCATATATCGTTCTTTAATTTTCTGTATCTTTCCAGTTCCAAGCCCTTTCACAGAATTGAGACTTTCAAAATCAAAATTATGCAGTTCTGATATTTTCAACAAATTATTTCTTTCACAGAATTCTACAAACAACATAAAAACATTTTCTGAATACAATTTTGAAATTAGAATTTCTTCTTCTTGATTGCTTTCATCCAATGATTTATACCATCCATTTTCCTTGTTTGTTGAAATATACTGTGTTGTACAATCATTGAGATTTTCTGGAGTCGCCATCACATTACAATCAATCTTTGAGTAATATAATTTTAGTTTTTCATCTATGAATTTCCCTATATTCTTCTTTTCAATCTCGCTCATATTTAAACCAATATCTTCATTGAGTACAAAAACCAAGTCCCCTTGCATATTTTTATTTAAAAACAAAAATCCTTTTGCATTTAATACTTCATAGGGTTGATTTTTAATTACTGTAAAAATATCATAATCTGATGAGTTTTCAATATTTGCAATTCGTTCATCCACATCCTTGTCCGCAATCAATCCTTTTTGTTTCCTTATCGTATAAAATTCTCTAATATCAGAAATCACTAAATTTACAGATGCTTGACCATTTGAGTCCATCTTTTCAATAACATATTTTAGCAACACTAATTTATAGGATCTTTGATATCCTAAAAGACTATCTTGAGGACCCAGATATTTATAAAAGTTATTTTTATTTTCATTTATTAAACTTCCACAAAAAGGACATACCGATGCTTCCATATTATCAAATTCCTTTTCGCAACTAAAACACGTCATAATCGTTATGCCCTTTCTTTAAAAATTTAATTTTGTTTTTATCTTTGAATAAACATCATCATAAGATAAGCAATCCAACACATACGTTCCTCCCAACAAATTCACATACTTAGTAATATTTCTAACCTTCGTACGATCTACTATCAATCCTTCTGATTCTGCATCAATGAGCGCAGAAATCAATGCTTTAACTATAACTGGGTTATTCGAAAAATTTCTTCCAAAAATATTTTCAATAAAATCTTGATCTTTGCAGACAAAAGCAGTAAGTTCGTATGGATCAGTACGCTTTGAATCATATGTTGATTTTCCAATCCACCACAATCTTGCGATTCCATTTCTAAATAGCGAACGCTGAATTGAATAGTTAAAAAAATATCTATTTTCCATATCTCTCTCATTTTTTGTTGTCCATCTGTATTTCATATATTCAGCAAATTCATCCAGTGTATAAGCCGTCCATATTCTCTCATCAGATGCTTGAGATTCTGATAAATGCCTCATATTATTATATACACGTCTAATATTTTCCAAGTCTGTTAGTGATGCTTTTTCTTGCGACATATCTAACTTAAATTCCTCAATTTCAAACGGAGTTTCTTTAATAATTTTATCATCATGAAACATGTCCTGCAATTTCATTTTATTTCTGTCAACAACATTTTTAAAGACACTAGATGTATTGCTTTTGATAGCAATCAGACCTTCTTCACTAATATATTTGATTTTCATTAAATATCCCTCCCGTCTCCGCCAGATAAAAATTCTAAAGCCCCTGCTAATGGAGTATTCATTAATTGTTGAGCTATTTGATAAATATCGATTGTAGCCAAACCATCTGAATCTAAAATCAGACCAAATGTCTTACACGTTTTTCTTAGCGATCTAAACCACCGACAGTCTTCAAAGTTGTACAATTCATTCTTAGCAATCTTTAGTTCCTCAAACACATACATAAGGGCTGGAATAATAATCATAGAATGCATTATAGGTTGTAAATCTAACATGCCACTCATATTTTTATAAAGATTGCAGGATTTTTCCGGAATAATAATAGCAATTTTAGATTTCTTACTTAAATCAACTTTAACACTAACTTCATTTGGATCTATATTAGGTACAATTGAGAAAATTGATGATGTATTTACTAAATCATCTCTAACCTTATTCACTCTTAAATTTATTTGGTTTCCAACCCCCATAATACAACCTTTATCAATATTAAACTTAAACCCTTTATAATCATTTGCAAATAACTCATTTGTGTAATTAGGAATATCATTTAATGCGACTAAAAAGGAACATACTTGAACAAGGCCATTTATTTTACTATCATGAACAGTATATTCAAATTGTTCCTCACTTGTAGCAACAACTGTTCTAAAACATGTCTGTGGGCATTCAATGTGATGTGCATACCCAATAACTTCATTGTCAATCATCTTTTGAACCGATTGATTCTCCACTTTTGCCTTTAGAATAAACTTCATATTATAACCTTCTGTTACTAATAAAGCATCAGTTTTAAAAGAACTTTTTATATAAGAATCGCTATCATCTGCAATAACAGGATATGGATAAAACTTACTTCTTATTTGCATATGCACTTACCTCCATTGAACAATAATCTGAATAATCTAGTTCAACATTTATTCTAAGTGGTTTTCCCTTAATAAAATCAAGATTCTTAATCTTATTTCTCTCAATTATTAATTTATCCCCCCCAATTAGAGTAGCATCCTTAATAGGTGCTTCATAGCTTTGTGTTTCACCAGATAAGTTAATTAAAATTTCTCCATCTTTCCCATTGGAACTTGGAACAAACAAAATAATATATTTACCTTTAGATTTATCCAAACAGATAGAAATAAACTTTTCAGGTAGTATTTCTTTCTGTACAGGTACTTTATCTGTCTCACCTTTTGTACCATGTGCTGGTACTCCTGGTCTTGGTGCAGAATTATCATGTTTTCCTCCTTGATGGAACCAATTTACATCCTCTCCATCTTTCTTAAAACTTCCTGCTTCTAAGTCTTCACTTAAAGGAGTGTCTGGGATATTTCCTTCTTTATGTTGCTTTTTAATAATGGTCTTTTCGATTTCTGCTACCTTGTCAGAAATCACCTCTTCCTTTGAAGCTTCTTCGGTAATATCCACCTCATCCGGTAGTAAGCTTCCAACACCGACTGCATCCATTTCTCCGTGTTGTCCTTGAGATACTAATTTTTCAATACAATTTTTCATATAATCATTAAGTGCTTTCACTAATTGCTGTGCTCTAATTGGGTTTTGTGATCTTTCCGGTTGCCACTCAGTATGTTCAGGATTCTCTATCAATCTAAGCTCTTCATTAATCTTATCGCCTTCAATAAACATTACTGCTGCAAAAGGAATATATCCAGAAAGTCTATCCCTATCCATAATTTTCATTCCAGTTTGTCTTATCATTGCTACTTTTCTATGCATTTCTTGACCACCAAGCAAAACTCCAAATTTAATAGTTCCAAGTCCCATGAAATCTTCTTCATGCCAATTGGTTTTATTTGAAGTTAAAACTTTATAGTATTTATCTGCATATCCAGTAATATCATCTCTATATGTTTCCATTAGTTCATCCAAGGTATCTTTGCAAATTACTATACCGCCAACATTAACTATTAATTTTTCTTTCCATATTGCTCCTAAAAATCCGTCAATAATTGAAATAATAATTTTATCTTGCCAATCATCACCAGCATACTTATAACCTGCTATAAATACATCTGTACCATATTCCCCATCATTTCTTGTAAATTTGGGATCAAGATCCAAGGTTTCAAATACCGGAGTATTCTTAACATCACCATAATACCCAATTCCTTGTGTTGTTTCATCATCATCTCTTCTAAACGTAACTAATCTAGAAACCCCCTGGTTCGCCTTAATACCTTCAATATCATACGTACTATAAAATACTGTTGAGAATTCCGAACATGCAAAAGGAGCAAATTTTCCAATACCATAAGATCCCCCTGCCGTTCCTTTTTTATCTGAAGTTCCCGAAGACTTTGTCAAGTTTGTCCAATCTGTATTTATTACTTCCTTTGACCCTTTTAACCCAGTAGTATTAAAATCACTGATTCTTAACATTTCAATTTTACCAGCGCTAATCTTATCAATTGCATTTTCAAAAAAATCTTTCGTTGTTTTTGCTTTTAAGTTTCCCCAAAAATCAATACATTTTTCAAAAGTATTTTTCAAGTTGTCGCATCCTGGCAAAGCTGAAGGTGCGATTTTAAAAACACTAAATTCAATTTTAACAGTATCTTGTGTTGCTGCATCTAATGAATTTTGACATATTTCTCTTGCCAAAGATTTTAATGGTGTTCCTCTAAACATTGATACACCTGAATCATTAATCCCTTTATTTTCTCCATGATCATTTGATGGAAAATACCAAAAACTCATATAGCCACTCTCCCTTAACGTAATTTAAATTTTTTTTCACTGCTATCTGCCATTTCAAACTTTGCTTTAGCAATTCTCAATTCCTCTTCAATAGCGCTAAATATTTTTTTCACTTCATCTTTTTCATATTCATATATATTTCTATTAGAGCAATTTCCAAGCAATTTTACCATATCAATAATCTTATTAGTTCTTGCTTCTGCTATTCTTACAAATTTGTCTTGTTTTGTTTCATTCATATCCTTCATATAACACCTTCAATAATTATTTTTTGTTACCTTATACATATTTTACATATTATAATAAATTTAGTCAATTCATATTAGTATTATTTTAATATTATTTTAATATTATTTTTCATATATTTATTTAATATTTATCTAATCTTAAATATAACCTTGGTTCTCCCTATTGTTTTAATATAAAAATAGAGGATATAATAAGTTACTTGAAGCTCGTATGGATTTAGGAATGCTATTCAAGAAGCAAGGAATACTTTGCATAAGAGTTCTTGCCATATAGTAAACAATTGAATAAATGTTCGTTTATTTCTAGAAGAACTTTTTAATGAGTATTGTATTGTTAAAATTAAAATCTTGGATTAATATTATGATTGCTAACCTATTGAAGAATTATTTTTCAAAGAAAAAAATTGAACTGTATCAAAATAACTACTAATAGAAAACTCAATGTTGTACGTATAAAAAGTCTTTTCCACCACTTCAAATCCCTTATTCCGCGCAATTTAATACAGTGAGCTAATATATTCTCTAAGTCTATTATTAAATTCTTCTTTTCCTATATAAATATTCAATTATAAGTTTTCCCTACCCTTAACCCCTCCACATAACCTTCTAAATCAATGTAGGTATTAAATTCCACATCTTATCGTGTAATACAAAACTCTATGGAATAAAATTATCTATACTTAATACCCCATAAGAATTATAGTTTTCAACCACAAAATCCTTTCCTGTATAAATGTCTTTTATTTTCTTATCAACAAATTATCTTATTCCAAATCTTTATAGCCTTAGCTTAATTTCTTTTCTTTGGAGCTTCCAATTTAAATGCTATTGCTGGTACATTTGGATTTCTTTTTTGAAGAAAACTAATTAACTTATAATATATCCAATATTTTATTACTCCTTAGTTTTCATTCAAGTAATCTACCCAACCTTCATTGACTATAATCTTGTCCTTATCTCCTTTAATAATCTTATAAAGACAATTATTTTCTTCCACTGATAACTTAGTAATTATATTATTTTTCAAGTTATCTTTTTTCCCTTTAAGCTCTTCTGTGAAGAATGATGACAATAATCTATAAGGAACTTTATACGCTAATTCTTTAATCATTTTATTTAGTTCACTATCATCACTACTATATATAAAATCTAATAACTTTCTTTCATCACAATTTGCTGCATATACATATTTAAATGCTATGTAATTAATAGGCTTCTTTAAATTATCAAAACTTCCAAAACTTAATCTATATTGCATAGTTGGGTACCATGCATATACAATCATTCTAGTTATTATTTTATTAAACTCAATTTCTCTATTCCCAATACTGACCTCATCTAAAATTCCAAGTAGCCAATACATTTTATAACTAGCAACAACCCTGGCATCATCCAAGAGTCTTGAAAAAATTCTATAATCAACCTTACTACTTGGTGGAACTATGTTTTTAATCTCTATAGCTCCTATAGATAAATCTGTTATATTACTCATACACCTTCTGGAGAACTATCCCTTCTTCATATCCTCCTCTTTCCCCCTTCTTCTCTTCCCTTTTCTTTATAAGTTCCTCTTCTTTAAATCCTAGATTATTTGCAAGTGCAAATAAAACTTCCATAATATCTGCAAGTTCTTCCAGATTTCTATCTTCTTTAAACTCTAAGACTTCTTCATTAAGCTTATTTATTAATAATTCTAATTGTTCTTTTTTATCAGCTATTTTGTAATCACATCTTCTGTCTGATTCTTTTATTATTTCTGGTATCTTATTACTAAATCAATTTATATTCCACAGTTACTTTCTATAACTATCTGCTTGTCCTTAATTTAGATAATTCTCTCCTAAAATCTTTATTCTTTTCACTATGATTATCTTTAAGATTAAGTGGTGGTGCATAAGTATCAATTAAGTAAAGTTCGAACTCCATTGGATTATCTATTGTAACAAAATGCATTATCAAATTCTCTTTCATCCATTTAGATAACTTTTCTTCATGTTCGTTAATAAATTTATATTTTAAGTTATTATTTTCATTTCCAAAATACTTTTTAAAATCAAATAATACTCCTAAGCTCCTTCTTAATGTAGATGACCTAGCTTTGCCTGTAAAATGATTCTTATAGTCTCTTTTTCTTAAGCTTTTTATTTTTGAAGTCGGTCTCCCAGCGATACCAACATAAATAACTGGTAATCCATTTATATACTCATACTCTAACGATTTCATTCTACTTAGTAAAACATCTACACTTTTTGCACATAATAAATAAGCTCCCTGAGCATTAGGCAACTTAGTTGGAGAATCTATTTTAGGTATAAAAATATTCTTTAATAATTCATTTAATATATCTTCCATATGTACCTCCATGTTCTGAAATACATCATCTATTATAATTTTACCAACCTTTCCATTTAAATGAAAGGCAATTCAGTAATATTCGACACTAAATTTCTCCATATGAAAACAAACCCTAAACTTGTACCAAGTCTAGGGTTCCCTCACAATCTTTAATCTTAAATATCTATCACATAAATATTTATTTTTACTTCCATTTATCTACAGCAGTAAAAATTTCATAGAAGTAATCAATATCATTCTCTAATTCTTTATAATGATCTTCATACTCAATATAATTTTTCATTTAATATTTGTCCTATATGGCAACAATATACAAGAACTAACTACTTATTTCATAAACGATTTAGAATTTTACATTTCCTATTAATCTATTAATAGCTTACTTTACCGTATTATAGAATCATGTTTGATACTTTTATAAAATGGATATACCTTGTTTAGCAGTTTATATTTAATTACTTTGTTTAGACATATACGTTATGAGATAAAAGCGAAGAAAAAAATGCTCCACTAGAACAAGATTAGCATACTTTCTTCAAATTAATTATAAATTAAACTAATCCAGCAACACCAATACCAATACCAATCTACTTTCCAATAATTAGTTTAATGCATCAACCTTGGACTTTTCTAATATAGTAAAATAAAAAAAATATAAAACTTACATTTACTTATTTAAATGATTAATACGTACGTTTTATTATATTCTACCTATAAAACTATATACATAGTACATGATTATAGTTTAATGACTGTATTGTACGCTTTTCTACTCTAATACATTCAAATGAATCGGGATCAAAAATCATTAAATTATATCCACTTGCACTTAATGTACTTTCGAAAACTATACCATTATAACCAGCTGATTCAGTTTCATTTAAACTCTTAATAAAATCTACAATAAACTGAGTCGGTAAATAATCTAACTTGCTATCTCCACTTCTAACTGGCTTAGATATGGCTTTACTCATTTCTGTAAAAATCTCTAAGTTAATCGCAAATCTAGTTGGATCATTAAATTCAAAAACATCTAACTTTTTTAATAATCTAAAATCAACAACCTTTAATCCTTCCCTTATTAAGAATTTGCCAATATAGATTGTATCACTTAAGCTTGGCCTAATTTCACTAACAACTGTTTGAATATCACTTGCTAAATATAAATGACTTATTCCTTCAGAATTTGCCCTCCCAGCAGTAGCGTACTTTGACTCAGGAGCACCCATGTTATTTTTCTCTAATTCTATTTCATTTGAAATTCTACCTCTATAAAATACATCTTCTTCTAGAGTTGTTGTGATTTTCTCTAAATATTCTTTAAGGACCTTATAATTTACATGGTTTGAATGAAATCTATTTTCATGTTTAATATAATTAACAAAATCACTCCATGCATAGCCTTTTAGAACCGAATTTTCATTAAGATAACTATTATTCATCCATTCTATAATTCCCACTTGATTGGTTAAGCAAGGTATTTTATCTGGATGTTTAGAGCTTAAAAGTGTATGCAAGAATTCATATATTTTATTTCTCTCAATATTTCCGAAAATATTCCACTTACCCTCAAACTCTTCATTTATGTTTATTAATTTATTGGGAGGATATCCATCAGCGATTAGCTCAGTACCTAATTTAAAAATACTTAAAATATCATTAAATAATTCATCTAAATCTTTATCTTTATAGATATTATATACATAAATATTCCTACTCCCACAAAAATTACAATTGCCTTTAGTATTATAACTTTTTATAATGCTTTTTATTTCCTTAGACTTAAAGCATTTCTCACAGCAATTCATTCACCAGTCCCCCTAGTCTATCAAGCTACCTATTAACTCTAGATGATGCATAATTGATAATTTTTTTAAAGTTGGCAATCCTGGATAAGTTCCATCTTCATAATGCTTTATGAGAATCTGTATCGCTAAAGTATTCATTCTCTCATCATCTGAGTATTTTTTGTACCATAAAACAAATTTCTCTAAGGCCTCAAAAAACTTCCCTGCAGGGTCGCTAGTATCACTGTTAGAATCTGAAACAAAATGCACTATTTCTAAAGCATTTTCAGAATTGGGATAAACTATATGAATTGCAACAGCATAAGGTGCAAACCCGCTTTCACTATACTCCTGTCCAATAACTGAATAATCTGAAAATCCAATATAGCCTTCTTCTCTATAGAATAGATGATCCTCTGAAAAGAATTCTGTATCTTGCTCTAAATAATCTGCATTTCTAGATAACTTATTAAATTTGTCACCCAATCCTACTAAACTTTGCCCACTAAGTTGCCTTCTAAATGAATTGTCCAAAGGAATAACATTTATCCAAGGTTGCCTCTCTCCATATATTTCTTTATAAAGAGATATAAGACTTCTTTCAAAATGTATAATTGCAATATCTCCCAAGCTGACATTAAATTCTTTATTTATCTTGTCAACTTGGTTTTGAGAATTTTTATTAAAATAGTGACCAATAATAACATAGTCATTTAACATGATTTCCTTATATTGCTGATAACTACTTGGTAAAGATAGTTCTCCTAGTAATGACCCTACTTTAGGATTAGATATTACTATAAGTTTACTTTGATTTTCTTCAAATTCTCTTATTGTTGATGATAAAGTAGAATTCAATTTTACTGGCTCAATAATTGGAATTATTTTTTTGTTTAATCTATCTTCTCTTTTTAATTCTCTTAGCGCTAACAAATCGTATTGCCTACCTCTAATAATTGGAAAATACATCTTCTTCCCCCCTATCTTTCATTAAATTTTTTATGTATTTTATCAAATTCTTTATATGTAAGATTACTTGAATATACTAACCATCTTATTTGCATCGGTATATCTAAAATCCCACCTATATTCTGTGATTCTATCCTTTTCCTTAATTGGTTAAAAACCAATGTCTGGCATTCTTTAATATCCAATTGCTTGAACCAACTCAAACATACTTTAAAATACTGTACTGGTTTAACGTCTGGTAAGCTTTTAAACTTAAACTGTAGTATTTCCTCATATTCTTTTTTTCTTAGTAGCTTAAATAAATTATCATAATTTAAATTATTATTGTCTATCTCTGCTTGCTTTCTAATACTTAATGTAACTTTATCTGATAGAACAATAATACCAACATTAGGTTTATAATCTTTTATAAACTTATAAACAGGATAATAATTTTTTTCTGACGTAACTACATATACTTCACTAAAAACTCTATAGTAATCATCTAACTGATAACTAAGTCTTTCAAGATTATCTAGGTCAGTTTTAATTTCGTAAACCATCCCTTTTTCACGGTTTAGTAATATAAAATCCGCCTTTGATTTTCCAATTACAACTTCACTTAATGCTGTTGTAGTATTTAAACTATATTTACCTAATACATATTTGTTAAACAACGTATTTTTGAAAAAATACTCATTCCTATATTCTTTATCTAAAACTTTATAATTGCGATGTAATTCATCTACAAATATATTCACGTCTAAACTATCATCAAATATCGAATCCACTAACTTTTTTTTACTAAAATATTTGTTAAGATACATATAATTCATACCAATCACTCTTTCCCATATGATATAAACGATTAACATCAAAGAACTCTACTCTCAGTCTATACCTTATATGTTATTATTCTACAAATTTGTCGACTTTCCTCTAAACAATTACTACTTATCTTTTCACTGTTTTTATTTCTATGGATTCTGCTAAAAGATTACTATAGTTTATGGTACATTTCACTGTAACACTTCACGCGAACCTTTTTCTCTATAAACCTTATCTATTATTATTTAATTTCAATAACATTCTATAACTAATTCCTTCTTTTCCCAATCTCATGTAGTTTATATGTTCTCCCTTCGCTTATATATATCAATTTATATCCATCACAATTTATATGTTCAATATAAAATATAATTCTTAATTTTATAACTTCAGTTGGCAACAATTTATAAGTCTTAATACTATACTGGACTTTATTATATATTCCAGAGTTTTTTTCATCTATATTTACTCTCATTTCCCCAAACTTCAGCAGTATAAAATTATCAATATTTATATCCTCAATGTCTTCAGAAATATTTCTAACCTCTAAATTTAGTATAAGTTTACCTTTTTCAAACGTAAGATTAATTTCAAAGAAAAAAAGTCTTTTCGTAAATGGAGAATCATCTCTTCTATAGTAATTATTTGTGCACTTATAAATACTATCTCTTTGTGTTAATATATCTTTTCTTTCTACTTTGTTTACTTTAATTATATCAAATGCTTTATTTAAATTCTGATACCTAGCATATGGATTTATATTTTCTAACACTTGATTAAGTATTTTTGTTATTTGTTTTGAGACTAAATATTCACTTTTTTCAAATAATTCTTTTATGTTTTTAATAAAAAAGTCAAGTCTGTTTCTAAATATACTTCTATCATAGTATTTCTTTAATAACTTATACCTTCTATAGTTGATATTTTTATTTTCAAAGTAAAACTTATATCTTAACAAAAGTGAAGCTTCCTCAAAATTTTGGTAATACTCTGAATAAATAATCCATACTTTATACAAAACCATATATTTTACAAGCTCTTTCTTAGATCTAGAGTCTAGTAATTTCATTTTTCTTGACTTAGTATATAATTCCTCCAAAAAAACTGTAAATAAATTAAGTTCATCTATTCTATATCTAAAATCACTAAAATCATTCTGATATTGATTTTTCTTTACATTATTAAAATAAGTAATTAACTTTGGGCTAGCATACATTAAATTATTTTCAATACTTTTTAAAACCTTAATTAATAGATCATTTTCATTAACATTATATTTTATATCATTCCTCCGTCTAAAATGAGTGGAAATATCTAGATAAGCATATATATCCAGAAATACTGATGCAAATAGCTTTTGATAGACTTCTTTAAAATATTTATCTTTTTCTCTCTTATTTGTAAACCTATGGGATATGTACTGAGCAATTGTTGCTCCAATTAATGCCCCAAGCAATGTTGCACATGCAGTTATAGTCGCTGGCTGAAAATTTGCAGGTATTTCCTTAATCAACTCTATTAAACTATTAAAAGTACTCATTTTCCCTCCATAATTTTAAATTTTTATTAAATAATTAATATCTCTTCTATTTGTTTATTTATCCTATTATAATCTTCTATAAAAATCTTTTATCTTAACATGATCAAGCAAATCATTTGATTTATCCACTGGTGTAAATAGGTCCAAATTTTCTTGATCTGCATCTCGTATTAAATATTTCTTTCCAAACTTCATCTTGGGCCAAATTAAATTGTATAAACCGCAACTTATCATCTATTATTATTTTACCACTTTTACATATTAAAGGAAGTTTGTTCAATAATATTCGACACTAATTTTCTCCATATAAAAACAAACCCTAAACTTACATACAGTCTAGGGTTATTTCACTATCATCAATATTCACTTTTAATGAAATTAGCTCTTTACCCTCTTAGAAATCTCCTCATAAAGCTTCTTAGTATCCTCACTGCTTTTTCCATTAACCACAAAGATATCTGAATTAGTCTTAATTACTATATAACTCTTGCATTTAGTATAAGAGTATAAAGTATAATCTCCAAATAAGTTATTATTAAAATGTCCTTCATTAAGTCTTAAGCTTCCAACTCCATTTGTTCTTCTTCCAATGCTTAGATCTTCTGAATAAGTTACCGATTCAATATCTTTATAGGCTATGGTTTGATCTTTCCAATAAGATGCTGCAATCTTAATCTCATTATCATTTAAATTAACCTTTACGTCCCCGGTTACAAGAATTACTCCAACAATACAAAATACCACAAGAGTAAATATCAAAGAAAATCTTGTAATCTTTCGTGACCTTGCAGTATCTTCTTTACTTTCGTGAATCACTTCTGGATTATTAGATTTGCATATGGTATTAGTTAATACTAATATTCCAATAATTGTTATCATAATTATTGCTATCATTAGTCCAATATAAAAATTAGGAGTATTGTCCTTTAAGATTGCTGGTATTGCTAAAACGATAGTGATTATTCCCATGCCTATTCCCATTACTCGGCATAGTTTTTTCTCATCATATTTTGCTTTTTCTTCTTTGCTTGCAGTATTATAACCGGCTATTAAAAATCCACCTTTTTCTGAAAGAAAAGTAATGGTTAGTACTAAAAATAAAGCTACTATAAACCACATTTTATATATCCCCCCTAAAAATATGAAGATTGTAGTTCCTTCAATTTATAAATAAATAATTATTTTTCAAAAATGTAATATAAACAAAGACTAACAGACATTTTAATCCTTTCATTGAGTTACCACAATTAAATTCTTTTAATTCATTATTTTTTGCAATGAAGGTTACTTTATTACTTGTACACCAATCTATTTTCAAAAAAATTGAATGTTCTCCATTTTCAATCTTTAATTCTTTGACTTCATTATCTTTTATATCACCACAATATATATCATCAATATAAATTTTATAATTCCTTAAAGAGTCAAAATATCTTGATTGTCTTGATATTCTTATCATAATTTATCTACCCCCTTTAAAACAGTTTAAATATAACCAACTCCATTTTATACTATTAGCATTATCTATATGATTTCATATCATCCGTTCTATTAATAACACATGTATTCTCCATTGTATCACCCATAGTCCAGTATTTAAGTCCCTTATAATAGAAATATATATTTTCCTTTTTATAAAACCATTCCTTAACTCCATTAGCTCTTATATAATTTACAAACCATATGAATTCTTCTTCAAGATCTGGCTTCCATTGTCTGATTGTATACTCATGAGGAGCTGTCTTTTCATAGCTTTTTGCATTTTGCCATCTTACTGAAACTATATACTTATTTATTCTTTCCGTTTCATCATTATTCACTTGCTTTCGCCTTCTTTAAATTAATTATTTTATTAATTTGTTATTATGAAAATGTTGAAATGCCATCAAAACTTACGCTTGTCCTTTTAAATGTCATTCATAAAAATTTTAATTACAATTTCGTTTATCTCATCAAAGTAGTACTGAACTTCCCTGACTTCAGCATACAGCCTTTTTCCACCATCCATAAGCCTAGCAAAAACTTTATTATTTCTATGAGGAATATACCCTAGTTTAATTTCATTTTGGGTGAAAACTTCTATTGCATATGTATCAAAATTATTGTTAGGTTCCCTTTTTAGTATTAGCTTATCTCCATTAGATATAATTAAGTCTTTATATCTAATATAATAATTAATTCCAGCAATCGGAACAGTTAGTAGGTATATATTATTATTGAAAGGCAGCTCTAGACTTCCATTATTTATTCCTACCAATAAACTTCCATCTACATTACCAATAATTATTTCAGAATCCTTCACACTAACTCTCCTCCTCTATCCCCTTTAAAAAAGCTGAGTAAGACTTTATTGCCTCTTCAAGTTGAGTAATAACTTTTTTATAACTATCAATTTCTTCTGATACCCACTCATTATCTAATATTTTATCTTTAATATTTATCGGAAATTGTTCTTTGTTATTAGCTATCTCCTCAAGTATGCAATCTATTTTTCTACATAAATCCTGTATTCTATTTTTTAATATTTCTAATGATGAAATCTTTTCTACTTCAATATCTTCTATTAAGATATTAGCTAATAATCTTAAAGTTTCTAAATCATTACGATTATAGGCTTCAAGAGTCCTATTCCAAAGATTCATTTCTCTTTCAGTTAATGTTTTGATGTAATTTTTTAGCTAGTTTTCTAAATATACTTTTTACTTCATTATACTCTTCATCAGTTAAGGTAGGGCTCTCAATAAGTTTTTTACTTTGAGATAGCCTTTCCTTGAAATCCTCCATCTGAAATTTGAATAGCTTCATCTCTTCTTCTAACTTTTCTTCTACGCGTTCTTTGTCAACCTTTTCTCCTTTATTTAAATAAAACTGTATAAGGGATATTTTTTTCTTTATCCTTCTAAGATCAATCTCACGCTGTAATTTCTGTCTTATTAAATATCCAAAAATAGATAAGTATTTTGCTTCTAAAAAAACTTTTTCTTTAAAAAGAAGGTCTTCTTTTTCTTCAATAAGACTTAAGTAATACTTTGTCATCGAATCATATTTATCTTTTAACTCTATATATTCTTTTAATTGAACTAATCTATTTCCCAATGTCCCCACCTCTTCTTTAAGTTTACCACTCTACATTTGTAACAATAAGGTGAATTTTGTCATTTGCCTTTAGAACAAAAATTCTTGCATCATAATATGCCCTTTGAGTAATGAAAATGTCCCCAGTAACACAGAACACCTAATTTTTCCATAAACTAACTATATAAAACATTTTAAAATTTAAAGGTTATAGCATTTTAACTTTTTGATTGTATCTCTTATATAAGTTAAAACTCATTTCATTTAGCAACTTTTATCTTCTAAAAGAGGAGGTTTTTTAATATGCCTACTTCAGGTGATTTTGAGTATGAAATATACAATAATGTGGCCACTATTACTGGGTATCTAGGGACAGGAGGTAGTGTTACAGTTCCAAGCACATTAGCTGGACTCTCTGTAGCAGAAATTGGTAACTATACCTTTGCTTATAACAATGCTATAACTAGTGTTAGTATTCCTAGTAGTGTCACCTCCATTGGTTATAAGGTATTCTATAATTGTCCTAGCTTGACTTCAATAGTTGTTTCTGGTCAAAATTTATTTTTTTCTAGTTATAATGATTCTCTATATGACAAAACAGAATCAACTTTAATATGCTATCCAGCTTCAAAAGCTGGTCCAGTTGCTTTTTCAAATAATGTGACTAGCATTGGTGATGATGCCTTTACTTTTTGTCAGAAACTAGAGAGTGTTACTATTCCAACTGGTGTTGTTACTATTGGTGAAAATGTATTTGAATCCAGCATTGGTCTAAATAGTGTTATTATCCCAGATAGTGTAACTAGTATCGGTAGTTCTGCCTTTAGTTACTGTCATGATCTTGAGAGTGTAACCCTATCAAATAATATAACTAGCATTAATGCTTATACGTTTTATGAATGTTCAAAACTAAAAGATATTTTTATTCCTAATACTGTAACGAACATTGGTAGCTATGCCTTTGAGAACTGCACTAGCCTCACAAATATTACCCTTCCAAATAATATTACAAGCATTAGTGATGGTATGTTAAATTCCTGTGAGAGCTTAACCAGTATTACTATCCCTGCAAGTGTCACATCCATTAGTGAACAAGCGTTAGACGGATGTACAAGTCTTGCTCAAATAAATGTTGCTGCAGCAAATTTAGTTTATTCTAGTTTTGATGATGTTCTATATGACAAATCGCAAAATACTTTGATTCTTTACCCTCTTGGAAAAGTTACTCCAGTTAATTTTCCGGGTACCCTAAAAAGTATTGCTAGTTCAGCGTTCTATAGTTGCTTAAATATTACTAGTATTACTATCCCTGAGGGTGTAGAAAGCATTGGAGATTTTGCATTTACTATGTGCGCTAACCTCACCAGCATTACTATCCCAAGTACTGTAACAGCCATTGGTATCTATGAATTTTATGGTTGCACAGCTCTCACTTCCATAGATGTTGATAGTCAAAATACAGTTTATTCTAGTTTTGACGGTGCCCTTTATAATAAACCAGTAACAACTTTACTATTCTATCCTGAAGGAAAAACTGGTTCAGTTATTTTGCCAGACACTTTAGAAAGCATTGTAGATTTTGGGTTTGCTAATTGCGCTGGCTTAACCACCATTACTATTCCAAGTAGTGTCACTAGTATTAACAAAAAGTCATTTTTCGGATGTGCAAACCTTGCTTCAATCCTTGTTGTTAGTGAAAATACAGTTTATTCTAGCTTTGATGGGGCCTTATATGATAAATCACAAAAAAATTTATTGACTTATCCATCTGCAAAATCTGAGCCAGTAACTTTTCCAAGCAGTGTAGAAGGTATTAGTAGTTTTGGGTTCTATTATTGCACTGGCTTAACCACCATTACTATACCAAGCAGCATTACTAGTATTGGTGATAATGCATTTTTGGCCTGTAGTAACCTTGCGACTGCCAAGTTCTTTGGAGATGCACCTATGGCTCCCGTGGGGATATTTGGAGGAGTTGCACCTAATTTCAAGGTCTATTATTATGCTGGAAAATCGGGATATACCCCCAACTTTTTAGGATACCCATCAGTACCTTTTTATACGGTAGCTTATAATGGAAATGGAAACAATGGTGGTGCTGTACCTGAAGATGGGAACACCTACTTACAGGGAGAAACTGTACAGGTACTTTATAATACTGGTGACCTTATAAAACCAGGTTATTCCTTTATGGGTTGGAATACATCACCAGACGGACGAGGAAATGACATTGCAATTGGAACAACTTTTTCAATGGGAACAGAACACTTACTACTATATGCTAAGTGGTACCAAGATCCTCAAAAAATTAAACCAGCTTTCCGCGGTATAACCTTCTATTAAATAAAATAAATAGGGACGTTTCGAGTAGCAAATATGCTGCACGAAACGTCCCTATAATTAAAGCTCAGTATATTTTTTGCTATTTCCCTTTGCTTTTTCTACTGGATATTTCTTTTCATTCTTATCCATTTTTCTATTTATTATTTCTTCAATATTTACATCTAGTGCATCTGCCATATGCATGCAATAAACCAATACATCCGCTAATTCATCACAAACATCCTCTTTATCAAAATTATTATCCCAAAGAAAGTGCTCTAAAAGTTCACCAGCTTCTATATTTATAGCTTTAGCCAAATTCTCTGGAGTGTGGAATTGTGACCAATCTCTATCGTTTCTGAATTTTCTTACTCTTTCAATTGTATCTTTCATATCAAATTCTCCTAAAAGCAATTTTTTTAATCTATATTTATTTTACCAATTTTTACTCATATAAGTAACAAGATCAAGAAACTTCTCATATATTTTTGCGCTATGTAAATACAAACCTATCACATTCCTTTTTTTGCGCCATTGTGGTAAAATTAAGCTTATATTTTTATTAAAATTTATGTCACAAAGATGAAAGATGTAGTACTCATCCTTTTATGTGTTACTTCTGTTTCAGATCATATTAATTAGGAGGATTAAATATGGGCGATTTTAAAAATAAACTAATACGTTTTATGTATGGTAGATATGGTACAGACCAGCTTTATATTGCTTTAGTTATTGCATCTTTTGTTCTGATGCTTATTAATTCATTTATTCATTCAAATATACTTAGTATTTTTATATGGGTTGTTCTGATTTTCACCTTTTATAGGAGCTTTTCTAAAAATATTTATAAAAGACGTAGAGAAAACCAAATGTTTTTAAAGCTATGGAACCCTATAAAAGCAAAAAGTTCTTTAACATTTCGTAGACTGAAAGATTTTAAAACGCATCGTTATCGCAAATGTCCTCATTGTAAAAAGGTACTTAGATTACCAAGAAAAACTGGAAATCATACAGTAAACTGTCCTGTGTGTCATAATGATTTTAAAGTTAGAATTCTATTTTAATGTGAAAAGGAAGTTACTAAAATAAAGCTTTACTCAAATATATCATCTTTAAATTCATTAAATTTAAATAAAATAAAGGATTATTCCAATTTGATTTAAGCAAGAATAATCCTTTATTTATTAATATTCAACTTTAAAGGTTTTTATTTCATACGGATTTATTATAAACTCCACTTCATTTTCATTAATCTCTAGTTCCCTTATTTCTTTTTCTTCAAGGTTTACTTCCCATACTCTTTTAGGTTTAATAAAACTAGATAATTTTACATTTGTTCTCTTATTAAAGCTTTCAAAAACCCTTACTATAGTTTCATTTCCTACTTCTTTTTCTTTTATAACCTCAACTATTACATTTTCAGCATCAACTTTTATAAAAGATATTTTATCTTCAAGTACTCCTGTATGAGATTCTTCTACTATTACATATGGTTTTAAGTTTAGCTTATAAGCCTCTTCTTGAACCTTACCTTCTTGCCATCTTCCTTCATGTGGATATAATGAATAAGTAAATTCATGATATCCCATATCTGCTTCTGGATTTGGCCATTTAGGTGACTTTAATAAGGTTAAGCTCAAGACTCCATCTTTTACGCTATATCCATATTTACAATCATTTAATAAGGCTACTCCATAACCATATTCACTTATATCTCCCCATTTATGTGCGCACACTTCAAATTTAGCTATATCCCAGCTAGTATTAAAATGAGTATCTCTTTCGATATTTCCGTATTGTATATCAAAGCTTGCTCTATTTCCCTTAATATTTACTGGGAAATTTGCTCTTAAAAGAACATGCTCTTCCCTCCAATTAACCTTAGTTTCAAAATCAATTCTTGGGCTATCATGATATAAGCTAATAAATTGCTCAATTGTTGAATCTTCATATTTCTTTTCTATTCTTAGGGTTGCCTTTAGTGGTCCTTTACTTATAACTTCAATAGCTATAATCTCTGTTATTTCCCAGGACTTTTCCCTATAATAAATATCTGTATCCCAGGCTTCCCAAGGATTATGTGGTTTATCTTCGTAAATTACTAAGGAGTTGCCTTTAGCTCCTTCTTTAATAACTTCTCTATCAGCTCTTTTATCATATACAGATGTTAATTCTCCTCTTAAATCTATACTTACTTTTAAAAACTTATTTTCAATTATAAATCCACCATTAATCTTCTCGACCTTAACCACGTTTTCTATCTGAGCTTTTTCTGCTACATCATTAATATAAAGAACCTTATAGCCTTTAGCTGGTATATTAGTTACGTAGGCAATATCCTTACTATCACTAATATTCTGAACTAAAACTTCTGCCCCGTCCCCATATACTAAAGTTTTACCTTTTAACTCCTTTGGTAATTCAATATACTCATTTCTTTCAAAGGATAATTGGTTAAATACTACTAAAGCTTTTTCTTTAAGATTTATTTTACTACTTATAGCTTTTAAAGCATTATTTAATAAATCCTTACCATTTTCTAAAACACTTTCATATTGTCTCCAAGACTCATCATAAACTTCTTTAATTGATGTACCTGGAATAATGTCATGGAATTGATTTAATAAAATTAGCTCCCAATTATCATTTATTCTCTTCTTATCATATTTAAAGTTATCATCTACAGTTTTAGCGATAGAACTAAATAACTCTAAATCTTGATATAAATATTCACTCATTCTGTTATATTTTTTATTCTTAGCTATAGTGGTATAAGTTCCTCTATGGAATTCAAGATATAATTCGCCTTTCCACTTTGGAAGTCTCTTATAATCTTCTACTCTCTTTTCTAAGTCTTTAAAATAATCTAAAGCAAACTTAGTTGTAGTTTTAGGTGAACCAGGTATCCCCTTATTAAGTCTAGAATAATTTTCAAGCATATCCTTAGTTGGACCACCACCTCCATCACCATATCCATAGGATATAATAACTTCGTCATTCATTTGCTTTGGTTTATATCTTTCATATGATCCTTTAATTTGAGATGGATTTATAGTTGCCTCATATATGGTTCTATGAACTCCACTTATTACTTTTTCATAATCATTTGCAGTTATAAAATAAGATAAAATCTCTGTTCCATCTAGTCCTTCCCACATAAAGGTATCATAAGGAAGTCTATTATATTCATTCCAGCTTATCTTTGAAGTTACAAAATAATCTATTCCAAATCCTTTAAGAATTTGTGGAAGAGCTGCTGAATATCCAAATACATCAGGAAGCCAAAGAATCTTATTATCTACACCAAATTCTTCTCTAAAAAACTTCTTTCCATGTAGAAGTTGTCTAACTAAAGATTCTCCCGAAGTTAGGTTACAGTCTGCTTCAAGATACATAGCTCCTTCTGCTTCCCATCTTCCTTCTTTAATTCTTTCTTTTATTTCTGCGTAAATTTCTGGAGCTTCTTCTTTTACAAATTTATATAAAATAGGCTGAGATGCCATGAAGGTATAATCAGGATATTCTTTCATTATACTAAGTGCAGTTGAGAAACTTCTAACTGCTTTTTCTCTAGTTTGTTTTAAATCCCAAAGCCAAGCCACATCTAAATGTGTGTGACCTAAACAAACAACAGTACCTTCATTTATTTTTCCACATTCACCTTCATAAAAATTGACTTTTAAGTACTCAATTGCTTCATTAATTGATTTATAATAGTTTTCTGAATAAGGTTTTCTTAAGTCTAATATCTCTAATGCTTTTATTAAATGATTTAAAATATCTACTCTCTTTTTATCTTCTTCCTTTAATAGCTTTGCTACTTCTAAAGAAACTTTTATATCATAAAATAGTTTTTCAATAACTTCATTAAAGGATTTTATATATACATTAAAATTAGCCTTGCCATCATTCATGCCTCCATAGCCATGAAAGTCAGCTCTAAAGCTTTCTCTCTCTTTAGCATTTTTGCTAACTATGATTTCTCTATGATTGGTATCAAGACCTTGAACTATATTTCCATTTAGATAGCTTAAAAACTGAGGATTTATTGCATCCCATTGGCCTTCTTTTCCGGTAGTTAATTCTAAAACTACATATTCATTTTCTAGTTCCTTTGGAATATTAAATTCTGCTTTAAACCAAAATCTTTTATATTTATCTCCCCAAACATCGTATTCTCCAAATTTAACCCAAGGTTCATTCGATGCCTCTGCTTCTTCATAACTCTTGAAGTCGCCCTCTTTAATATAGACTTCTTCTATTCTTGTTCTTTTATTATAAATACGTGCCTGAAGCTCTTTAAGGATCTTCTCAATTCTCTCAATATCAAAATACAAAAACCCCACCACTTTCCTCATAAAATTATCCAATAAGTTTAATTATACCATTGAACATTTAAGATTAGTGGAATATACTATATATTAAATAATAGCATACCCCTCATGGGTATATAAGGAGGAATAATTAATGCAAATAGAAATATGGTCTGATTTTGTATGTCCATTTTGTTATATAGGAAAGAGAAGGCTTGAAAATGCCTTAGAAAGCTTTGAACACAAGGATGAGGTTGAATTAATTTTTAGAAGCTTCGAGCTTGATCCATCAGCTAAAAAGCATTATGATGAAAATATTCATGAGCTTATAGCAAGTAAATATGGAATACCAGTTGATCAAGCTAAAGCATCAAATGATAATCTAGTAGCTCAAGCTAAAGCTATTGGACTTAACTTTAATTTTGATGATTTAATACCTACAAATACCTTTGATGCTCACAGATTATCTCATTATGCAAAAACTGAAGGCAAGATGAAAGAGTTATCAGAAAGATTACTTAAAGCATACTTTGTAGATTCTTTAAATATATCTGATCACAAAGTGTTAGCATCACTTGCTAGTGAAGTAGGTTTAGATCATGATAAAGCCTTAAGTGTTCTTGAATCAAATGAGTATGATATAGAAGTACGAAAAGATGAAGAAAAAGCTGCAAGGCTAAGAGTAAATGGTGTACCATTCTTTGTATTTAACAGCAAGTATGCAGTATCTGGTGCACAGCCTACTGAAACATTCTTAGATGTACTTAAGAAAGTACGTAATGAAGAACTTAAATCCCCTACTATAGAGTTTTTATCTAAAGAAGATGAAACAACTGATTCTGATAACTGTTCTGATGGTAAATGTAATATTTAATGAAAAATTATAAAAGAAACCTCTGTTTTAGTTAGCTTTAACTAAAAACAGAGGTTTTATCTTACTTCTAAATATACTCAATCTATATTAGTTTTGATGCATATATCTTGTAAAATATTTATCTACTTCATCAATAAAGTCTTGTATTTCCTTATCTGTCAAACTTGGCTGTGCTTTAAGCTTATTCATCAATTCTGTATTAATTTGCTCTGAAATGCATATATGAGTGGTCCCTTGTGTTAATCTTTTATTTATGCCAACCTGTGATAGGGTGACTCCTTTCTTAGGTGGAATTATAACTTCAACATCAAATACATATGGCCATCTACCAGAAGTTATAATTAAATCTGAAATTACTTTTACCATTGCGACAACTTTTTTACATGGTGTGGTCAAATATATATAACAAAGTTGTCCTTTTCTAACTTGGGAAGCTAATTTATATCTGTTACTTGGAAAGCCTATCCTAGGATTAGATAAATACTTAAAGAAATCTGGATATAATGTCTTTATAAAAGGATCTGTTAAATAACCTTTTGCAATTAAGTTATCATGCACCGCTTTTGCGTTTTCTACTGTACACCCCATTAAAGTTGCTGCACCACTTAATGAGTTATTATCTCTATAAACTAGTTCTGCCAATTGTTCTTCCCTATCAGTAAATTCAGTTGTTACATTATCCTCATAATGTCCATTTCTTATTAACCAATTAATATATCTTCTTGTGGTTTGAATTGAAACTCCTAATATTTTAGCTATTTCAGATTGACTTTTCCCCTCATTTAATAACTCTAGAGTTTTTCTGTAATTTTTATTTTGGGGTAAAGGGGTTTCTCCTTCACTATAGTCAATTTCTTCATTTTCCACTATCACATTTTCATCATCGAATATTTCTTCTATTCTCTCAATTATTCTTCCTTCAGCTATTCGCAGTTCTTGTTGTATAATTTGTTTTATTCTTTCAGCTTTCAAGCAAACTCCTCCTTAAGAAGTAATAGTAATTAATAAAGATAGGTTTACTACCTTACTATATTATATTTACTTCCCACTAAATAATTGACTATACTTTTCCCAAAAAATTCGACATAAAAAGTTGTCTAAATATTTAAATCTATTAATTTTTTTATTTGCTTTTTCACATTTTTCCTTGGTGTATTTAATTCTGATGGTAAATGTAATATTTAAGTATAATAAAACAAAGCTACTGCAAAAATGCAGTAGCTTTATTTCTTTAATATAAGTACTACTTTGTAGGAGCTGGCAATTCATTAATCTTAATTCTAAATAATACGTAGGGCTTTTGTCTTTGATCTTTTCCATAGTTATATCTTGCTTGTCTATGAAGCTGATTAGCTGTAAAATACAAATATTTATCTGTTCCTATTGTAAGCGTATCTGGCCATAATATCCTTGGATCATGAACAATAGTTTTCATGGTTCCATCTGGAGAAATTGTTCTAATACTGTTATTTTCATAATCTCCAGCATATACTGTTCCTTTTGAGCCAGTAATCATTCCATCGGATGCACCCTTCTCCCCTAAATATTTAACTTTAGAAGATAGTTCTGACTCTGTTATGCTTGCATCTCTTAAAAGTTTTGTATCTATAGAATATAAGTTTCTGCTTGCCATTGGGCAGAAATATAAAACTTCTCCATCAGGTGATATGGCAATCCCATCTGATGCTGTTGTTATTCTAGATGTTGAACCATCCTTATTTCTATTAAGTAGTATTTTCCCTTCAACCTTAAGAAGAAAGTTTGGATCACTTGAAGTAGATTCATCACCATTTAATCTTCTAAATGCTTTCCCACTGCTTAAGTCTAGTACAATAATTGCCCCCGGTCCCTTATCTGAAGAATCCGTAATATATGCATATCCTGCATCTCCAACACGATAATCTATTCGAACATCATTTAAATAAGTTGTAGGTAAAACTACGTCCTCTGAAAAAACATAGCTTCTCTTAATCTTATTGGTAGCTAAATCTACACTAACGAGCTTCGCCCCACCTTTTATGGGCTCCTTAAAATTAGGCGATGCTGTATCTAATACCCAAAGAGTTCCCGTGCCATCAGCTACAACACTTTGTACACTTATAAAGCATTTATCTAGATTATTGTAGTCTACCTTATTTGTATTTAAATCTGGATAAGGAACTAACTTATTTTTAACTATCTCCCCTACAGTAAACTTAACATCATCTCCCCATTTAGGGAAGTTTACAAATATACGTCCATTTTCTGAAATTGTAACTCCAGTAGGCATAGCTCCATAAAAAGTAAAGACCTGTTCTAAATCACCAAAATACCTTTCACTAGGTAATTCATTATGTTTCATTCATTTCTCCTTTTTTATTTTTATAATATGCCTCTAGAGTCTCTTTTTGTAACGTATATTATAATTTATTACCAAACAAAAGGAATTAAGCGATAAGGTGTTTTTAAGCAGTATTCCTTATACCCTTTAAGTTCATTTAAAAGTTTTTCTTCTTCATTTTTTATTCTTATTATGGTTATAGGTATTATAAATAGCATAGGTATTAGAGAAAAATATGACCCAAGTGCTAGTGGCATAAATAGTGCCATTCCTATCATTCCTAAATACATAGGGTGACGAACTATTTTATATGGACCTGAGGAAATAACCTGTTGCTCTTCCTCTACTTGTATAACTGTTGATGCGTAGGCATTTTCTTTAAATACGTAAAATATAAAGATATAGGCTGATAAAGCAATAATATTTGATAAAATCACTAGCCACAATGGCTCATTTGACCAATGAAACCTAAAATCAATACCTGGTAAAATAAATCCTAAATAATATACTTTAAAAATTGCTGGAGTTTTCTTACTTTGTTTCTCTTGCTTAACCTTAGTTCTTCTTGATAAAAATTCAGAATTCCTTGATATAAAGTAAAAGGTAATAAAGAATGTTATCAAGGTAAACCCTGACCAAAAGATCCATCCTGGTAAGAATTTTAGTGTGCCTGCTGGAAGAAATAAAATAACCCACATAATAATAGTTAGTACAATTGGAACTATAAATAATTTTGATTTTGATGCGTTTTTATCCAATAATCTTACCTCCCTCATCTATTGTTTGTAATTAAGATACTTTTGTATAAGTTTCTTATGTTTTATTTGGGCTGGGGATAGATATTTATTAGTCATCTCATTTAATAAATTCTCATTTCTATCATCTAACCCTTCCTTCCCATATAACATTTCCTTTAAGAAAGGTTTGCCCTTTATAAATTCCGCGCCTTCCTTAGCTAGCTTTTCTATCTCAGGATCATCTTCAGACATTTCTTTTAATTTTGCTAGACGCTTTCCAAGCTCAAGCGCTTTTTTATGATCTTCTGGATTTTTTTTAAAATATTCTGCTATCTTTCTAAGATTTTCTTTGTAATCTTCTCCCCATTTAAAATCGTCCATAACACCTAAGATATTACGTTGCTGCTTAAACAAAATTGGAGATTCTTTATAAGCTTCAACTTGCTCTGGTTCTAAGGTTTCAACAATGCTTTTAAAGGATTCAGATGCAAAAGCTGGCTCTTCAAGTTCATCAGTTTCTTGGCTTAATAATATTTCTATCTTAGATAATTGTTCATCTATATTCTGCTTTTCTCTTTGGAGCTCTTTTTGAAGAGATTTAAGCACTTCTCTTAAATTTCTATTATTTTCTGTATGCCCTAATATTTCTTTTATTTGTTTTAAATCTAGTCCTAAATTTTTCAAATGCTTTATCATTCTCATACGTTCAAGTTCCTCTGCTCCATATAATCTATAGCCACTCATTGAACGCTTAGGCTCATTTAATAAGCCAATTTTATGATAATATAAAACTGTTTTTAATGTACTTCCAGTTAGTTTAACAAAATCACCTATTAAAATTTTATTATCCATTTTCCCCTCCTTGAGGCTATTATAAACTCCACCCTAAGGGAGGAGTCAAATGAAAAATAAATCATAAAACTTATCATTTTATGATTTATTTTTTAATTATTAAATTCTCTTTTTTCTATATATAGATGGTGACTCCCCCGTGTACTTTCGAAACATTCTTCCAAAATGAGTTATATCATTAAAACCTACTCTATATCCTATTTCTGATATAGGTAATAAGGTATCTTTAAGCATTGTTGACGCCATTTTAACTCTTAATCTAATTAAATATTCTATAACTGACATTCCAACAGATTTAGTAAACTTATCTGCCAAGGTTGTTCTATTAATATGGAATTCTTCCGTTAAATCTTCTATAGAAATTTTTCTTTCATAATTAGTATGCAAATATAAAATAATTTCATTAATATCATCTGCATGCTTTATGGTTTCAGGCTTAGTTATTTGTTCTGCATCTGTATATATATATTGCAATAAAAATAGTATCTCTAAAAAGAAAGATCTACTGCGGCATCTCCAAAAATCATTATTTAACAGCTTTAACTCCTCTTGCAAGGAATCTATTAATTTCCCTATTCTCTTAGCAGTTGCTGGACCTACTTCAAACTGTCCAGATATTAGTTCTTTTCTATCAATAAATGGCTTAAGTGAATAGTAATCCCTATATTCTGATTCAGATATATCTTCTTTAAAGTTTTCCATTCTCTCTAAAGTTAGTACATTATTTACCAAGGAAGGACTAAAATAAATTGCTCTACCGCTTAAATTACTGCTTTTATTAAGCTTAATCTTATCATTAACATTGAAGCAAAAAATTGTAGGGGCTGTAAATATAGTTTTGGTATCATTAACACTTAAAATACCTCCACCTTTTTCAACAAGTATTAATCTAAACATCCTATGATTCTCTGAAGAAAATGGCTCCTTAGTTTCAACATAAACTGGTAGTTTTATTTCCCTTTCCTTATCCACAGTAAATAACTCCATAGAAAAAATCTCCAATCATCTAAAATTTACTTAATATATTCTAGACAATCGGAGAATTTCCTTTTTTTGTATATGGTTTTATTTATTATAGTTTAATATAACTAACTGTTTATCCTTTGAAGCTTTTATTTCTGATTGATTAAAGTTAAAAGTATCTTCCTTTACTACTTTCCAATCTTTCATTTGCTCTACAAAGCTATCTACTTTTGATAATGTTCCAAAGTCAGGAGAAAGTACTTCTGTTTGATAGTGCATAGGTATAACAACCTTAGGATTTAACTGATTAACAACTTTAGCTGCTACCTCAGGATCAATTGTATATAAGCCTCCTACTGGAATCATTAATATATCTACTTTTCCTATACTTTTAAGTTGATCTTTTGTTAATTCATGTCCTAAATCACCTAAATGACATACATTAACCCCATCAACATCATAGGTATATACTGTATTCTCTCCCCTTAAAGCTCCTAATTCTGTATCGTGATAAGTTTTTGTTCCTTTAATTTTTATACCATCAATATTAAACTGTCCACGTTCTCTTACGGCTGTAAAATTACTTTTAATTGCAGCTAAATTATTATGATCAAAGTGATCATGACTAACAGTTGCTATGTCAGCATATAATTCTGGAACCTTGTATCCAATACCATCCGGGAATGGATCTGTTACAACTTTAGTTCCTTTCTCATTAGTGATTGTAAAGCAGGAATGTCCACTCCATTCAATAGAAGCATGCTTTTTCCCTAAATTTTTATTTGTGTCTGCTGCAAATGCTGCTACCCCCATCATTCCTATGGATACAACTAAGCTTAAGAAGAATACACGCCACCTTTTAATACCTTTTTTCATTTTAACCCCTCCATTTGTATAAGCTTCTGCTTATTTATGATTTTATTTTACAAATGGTTTGACTTTTAATACATAGCTTATTTACAAGGATTTTCTGCGTATTATCACTAATTACTAAATACCCAATCTTCGCAGTTCCATATATCCGTTGCAATATCCTTATAAAACTCTGGCTCATGGCATACTAATATTATGCTGCCATCGTATTCTTTTAATGCACGCTTAAGCTCATCCTTTGCATAAATATCTAAGTGATTGGTAGGTTCATCTAAAACTAAGATATTACTAGGTTCATTAATTAACTTACATAATCTAACTTTAGCCTGCTCTCCTCCACTTAATATATTAATAGGGCTATCTATATGCTGCCTTGTAAGCCCACACCTAGCAAGATTAGTTCTTACTTCTGTTTGAGTTAAATCAGGGAAAACATTCCAAACATCATATAATACTGAATTGTTATTGTCTTCTATAAGCTCCTGCTCAAAATACCCTATCTTTTTATAATAACTTAAGTCTATTTCTCCATTTATAGGCTTTTGTAATCCTAGTAAGGTTTTTAAAAGAGTTGTCTTTCCTAAACCATTAGCCCCTATTATTGCAATCTTTTGTCCTCTTTTCATCTTTAGATTTAGAGGTTTACTTAGTGGTTTATTATACCCAATTATTAAATCTCTTGCTTTAAAAATAGTGCTTTCTGGCATATTTGTGCTTTTAAAATTAAACTTTGGTTTTATAATTTCCTTTTTTATTTCTATTCTTTCAATCTTATTAAGCTTTTTCTCCCTTGACTTAGCTTGTTTTGCAGTTGCAGTTCTTACTTTATTCTTTCTTATATAATCTTCAAGCTTTTCTATTTCTGCTTGCTGCTCTTTATATTCAATTAACCTTTGCTCTTTTCTTATATCATAAAGCCTAACAAAATAATCATAGTTTCCTTCGTATCTTGTTAATTCCTTATGCTCAAGGTGATAAACTACATTTACTACACTATTTAAAAAGCTATTATCATGAGATATTAATATAAATGCATTTTGGTAGTTCTTTAAAAAACTTCTAAGCCATTCTATATGCTCTTCATCTAAATGATTTGTTGGCTCGTCTAAAAGTAGAATGTCTGGCTTCTCTAAAAGTAGTTTAGCTAGTAAAACTTTAGTCCTCTGTCCCCCACTTAAGGCTGAAACATCTCTATCTAAAAGTTCTTTAATTCCAAGACCAGCTGAAGTAGCTTGAATCCTTGAATTAATGCTATAAAAATCATTCTTATCTAAAGATTCTTGCATTACTGCAATCCTATTTAAGGCTTTATTCATTTCCTCTTCATTAAGATCCCCAAGCTTACTATATAAATCATTAATTTTATTTTCTATATCATATAAATCTTTAAATGCCTCTTTAAGAAAATTTAATGCAGTAACCCCTTCTTTTAAGTCAACCTGTTGATCCATATATCCAATGCTATATTTACTATTCCAATTAATTTCTCCTTCATCAGCTAAAATTTGATTAGTGATTATTTTCATGAAGGTTGATTTACCCTCGCCGTTAGCTCCAATAAGCCCAATGTGTTCTCCTTTTAATAATCTAAAGGATACTTTTCTAAATAATATTCTGTCTCCAAATGAATGACTCATGTTTTCAATGGTTAGAATACTCATAAGTTATTCACCTCCTTGTGTTCCTATAATAAATGTAACACCTAGGAGGCATGACGGCATAGTTCATAAATAAATCTGTATTATTTATAATCGTTTAACGTCTTATATAAAAATTTAAGGCATACTCTTCACTTCATTAACCGTGAAAAATATGCCTAATAATTTTAATCATATATTTTTTGATTCCTTATTATTCTTCTTATACTTCCTTCTGTTAAAAAATACTCTTCAGCTAAGCTCTTAACAGATATTCCAGCAGAATACTTATTAAAAATCTCCCTATCTCTTTCTTTAAGATAGCTCTTAGTTTCAGTATTTTCTCCCCAGGATCTTTTGTTTTCGTCTTTTCTAGGTATATAGATATATCCGCCATCCATATACTTTTGTATTAATTCAATTATGCCGTGCGGCAGTATATTTTGTGCTTTTTCATATTTCATAATTTCTTCGCCCCTATCAACATTTAGTAAATAAATGAAGATGCAAAGATTCATTAAAACATGAAAAACTCAATATTTTCTTTATATTGGCTCCAAGCAAAAGTTTTTCACATTTTGTTATCTTTGCATGGAGCTTACTACTATTGTTAAATACATGGTATATTCACTTCCTTTTTTAATATTATAATATACCGATTAAACTTAAAATGTCAATTTCATTATAGATCTTTAAGAAATGAAATTATAGCTGCACTCACCTCTTCAGGTCTTTCTTGCTGCGCCCAATGCCCACAATTTTCAATATAAATAGTCCTTTGAAGATTTGGTACAAAACTTTTCATTCCTGAAATTATTTGATCCATTCCTGGAATACTTAACCCAACATCACGCTTTCCTACCATAAATAGAGCTGGAATAGTTACTTTTACTCCACTAAAGCAGCTTAACAATTCTCTATTTCTATCTAAATTACGATAATAATTTAATCCTCCACTAAAGCCTGTTTTCTTAAATGCTTTCTCATAAACTTCTAAGTCTTTTTCACTTAGCCAAGAAGTTATTTTAGGTTCTGGCAATGCTGAAAGTAAACCATGTTCTCTTGATACCATGCTAAATGGATTAGGAGTTCCATCATTATCTTTACGTGGGCCTGCATCTCCCGATGCTGAATAAAATAGATTATGAACTGTAGAAAGTACATCTTTTTCAAATTCTTTTTCAGCAACCCCTGGATCTTGGAAGTAAAGTGTGTAAAATAGTTCCTTCTCGTTCTGTGGAAAAACTGAAGTTGGAGGAACAGGAGGCTGTGGCATCATAGGTACTGTTAATGCAACAATTCCACTAAATCTATCCGGTCTTAGTAAGGCTGCATTCCATGCAAGTGTTGCTCCCCAATCATTACCTACTATTACTGCCTTCTCTTCATTTAATGCATCTAATAATCCAACTATATCTCCTACTAAATGAAGTATTGTATATTGACTTATAGCTTCAGGTTTATCCGTATCTCCAAAACCTCTTAAATCTGGTGCTACTACATGATAACCTGCCTCAGCTAAAACTGGAATCTGATTTCTCCAAGAGTACCATATTTCAGGAAAACCATGAAGTAATACTATAAGTGGTCCTTCTCCTTGCTCTGCTATATGCATTTTAATAACATTCGTTTCTATAATTCTATGTTTTAATTCACTCATTTTCTTCCTCCTAATGTTTGCTTAACACCTGTTGTTCTAAAGATTTCTGCATGCTATGATTATAATGTACTAAAAATAGCACTTCAACCAACAAAAATAGTGAAGTGTTGCCTAATTTAATTTGGAGATGAAAAAAGTATGATATCAAAATCTCAAAGAAATGATAAACGAATAACTAAAACTCACACTCTCATTCAAGAGGCATTTCTTTCACTCGCCAATAAAAAAGCTTTTGAAGATATTACAGTTAAAGATATTTCAGAAAAAGCTTCAATAAATCGAGCTACTTTTTATGCTCATTTTGAAGATAAATATGATTTATTAGATTCTTTTATATCTGATAAATTCATGACAATTGTAGCTAGTAGAATAAGTTCTGAGGCAAAGTTAACCGAAGAAACCTTACGTGATTTAATCTTCATTATGTATGATTATCACAAGACTGTAGGAACTAGCTATACAAGATTATATAAATCTGCAAGTGTACTAATTGACATTAAGGTTCAGCTTAAATTACAAGATATTGTATTAAATATGCTTACTAATATCAAACCCTTTTCTAAGGATGACAATGATAAATTAGAATTGATAACTGTTATGATTAGCAGTGGAATATACTGTGCAACCAAGCGTTCTCATAGCAAAGGAGATTTGAAAGATGCTTCTACACTAGCTAAAGAGATTCTGCCTTTTATGGTTTCTGGATTAAAAGCAGCTATTGATTAGTTATATTTAAATAAGGCTATGTTTAAGAACAATGTTGAAAATATATAGATTTTTAAGAAAGACGTGAACTTAAAGCTTATCTATGGTTTTATATAAGCATATCCTTCGCTTTGTTTTTTTACAAGTTCTACGACTCCAGCTGGAACAATATTTACAAATTCAATAATGTTATCACTTTTTATATCATATGCCATTAATGCATTGTTACAGGCTATAAATTTTACGCCTTTTTTATTTAAGCTTTCCATAGTATTAACGTCAGCGTTTAACTCTTTGTTAGTTTCATAATACTTAACCGCCTCTGAATTTGCCAAAACCTCAATATAGAACTTCTCATTTGTAACATTTAATAAATTACTAACATTCTTTAACATGAGTTTCCACTTATTAATCTCATCAATATGAAATATAACCTTATATTCTGACATGATAATTCCCTCTCTCTACGATAAATTTGTTTTTTCTCTTATAATAATTACACGTTTTTTTACATATGCGTACTAAATTAAAGTTTCTATATCTATATTATAGCCTATTATATAAATATTGATAAAATTTCAACGCTAATTTAAAACACAACCTTATATAAAGAAAGATTGCCTCACTATGTAAAGTTATTTCTACAGTGAGGCAATCCTTTTTTATTAAACAAAATTATAAGACTTATCCTAAATTATGTAATTGTTCCCAATATGTGCGTGGAAAGCTGATGCTTCTTTACATATAAATAATTATAAGAGTTACTAATGATAAAAAAATAATATACGGAGGTCTTAAGATGAGTGAACTAAATAATACTAATCTACCAGAAGATCCTTATAGTGTTTTCCCTTCAAGCGGGTTTATTCAACTTCTTAATTCTTCAGCTACTAATGATTCTTCACCTGAATTAAACATTTTTCATGAACCACCATATCCTTTTCATAAATGTGGTTGTGGACATGAACCTTGTGGTGCTCCAGGTGAAAGACAGGTTAATAGCACAAATGAAGATATAAATAGAAAACCTCGTGTAACCCAAAGCGAGACAAGCCTAGCAAGGTTTAGAAACTTTATTCTATTTGGTTTCAATGATTCTAATATTCCTAATAATTTTTCAGGTTTTGCATTCTCTAGTGACTGTGGTATTAACTGGACTGATGGCGGCAACCTTCCTCAAAATCCTAATTGGCTAAATGGGGGAGACCCAGTAATAGCAGTAGATTCTCATGGAATATTCTACTATGCTGAGCTTGGTGGATCACCAACTACTGCTGCTGGGGTTATCTTAATTTCAACTGGAGTAGTTAATCCCCAAACTAAAAGAATAACTATGAACACTCCTTTTGTAGCTGGAGAAGGTACCTCACCAACTAACTTTGAAGATAAGGAATGGATGGCTGTAGGCCCTGACCCATTAATGGGTAACTTTGCTCAAGCAATCTACCTTACTTGGACAGATTTTTCTAATAATGGAACAGCTATAAGATTTTCTAAATGGACTACTGGAGTAACTCCAACTGTTCTAATATCAAGTAAAACAATATCTCCAGATAATAATGTGTCTGGTTCATTCCCTGTAATTGGCCCAGACGGTACTATCTATGTATTCTATGAACAAATTACAAGTGGAATAAACAGAGCAATCCGTATGGTTAAATCAACTGATGGTGGAACAACCTTTAGTACTCCTATAACTGTTGCTAATCTTAAAATTGCTGCAAATAATGTTTTAGGCTGCGGCAGACCAGCAATTCAGGTAACTCCTACTAAAACAATTAGATCAAACGAATTCCCTCATGCAGCAATAGGACCAGATGGAACTTTGTATGTTGTTTATAATAGTGGAACTGGCAATACTCTACCTCAACCAGCAATTAATATCTATCTTGCATACAGTAGAGATAAAGGTGCCACATGGGTTGTAAGACAAATAACTGGTAATACTGCTTATGCATTTATGCCTTCAGTTATAGCTGATGATAGAGGTGCTCATATTCAATATAGTCGTTTTAATGGTACTGCAGGCGTTGGAAATGGTAGGTTTGCACTCTTTATGAAAACCTTCAATATTAGGAGAGGCTTAGGTGCTGAAGGAATGGTTAGCACTGTATTCTCTTTGGTTCCAGACACTAATCCTAACTTTGATCCTGGCGTTGCTAATTGCTATATGGGAGACTATAACCAAATTATTAAAGGGGCAGGATGTTCTCTATATCATGGATGGGGAGATAATCGAAACGATATCTATAATGGCAACAACCCAGATGTATTCTTTATTCAAACTGAAAGATAAAATATAATAAGAAAGTACTATTCTCAAACTTGAGAATAGTACTTTCTTTTGTTTAACTAATGAAGTTTCTCATTAATTACATTTAACTTTCTCAATATTAATTAGCAAAATATGTTCATTAAATTGTATAAACAGACGATAAGTTTATTATATTCTCAAAATAACTCGTGACTACAAAAGGGGGAAAATTAAATGTTTTGTAAAATGTGTGGAAGCAAGGTAGATGGTAATTCAAATTTTTGTTCCAACTGTGGGGCTAAGTTAGGAGCATCTAGGCCTCAAAATTCTATTAAAGAAACCCTATCTCAAACTATCGGTGGAAAGCTTATTGGTAATTTCAATGAGGCAGATTTATTTGCTGCAAATCAATTTTTAAAATCCCATAACTTTGGAAAGGTATTTTGGAACTTCAATATGGCTCCAGGGCAAGTTAGGGGTATAACTTTTACTTGTGAAATACTCGAGAATCCTGTTCCTTATGTATTTCAAATGGAAATGATAAGTCCTACTGGCGCTAGAACTTTTGGTGCATTGTTCTCACTTTTAAATGCTTGGAATGCAGATGCAGCCCTTAATGACTGGATTAAACTAAACCCCAATAAAAGGGTTAAAAGCAGCAGAGTTATAACTCATAAAGGAGTGCCTACTCAGCTTTATATTTTGTTTACTGTTTTAAAATAATTTTTCTAAAGCCTCTTAATTAATCTCTTAAGAGGCTTTACTTTTTTAATTAATTAACTAAAAGGAGTAATCACAGCTGTAGACTGTATTTAAAGTCCCTAAATCTGCATTTTGCATTTTAATAGCATCATTCTCAAACACAAAGGTCCATATAACAGGGCTATTAGCACCTATATTTGTATTTCCCATGCCATCAAATTTTGCTTGGGCAATTACTCCACTATGGTTTGATAGCTTAATATTTATATTTCTAACGTCAAATATATTGTGGCTAAACCCATTATAAACATAAGCATCCATATATAGTTTTGAATCCTTGTAATATACGTTCTTAGGACTTATCTGAACGTTATCCACAGCAGTAACCATTGCACCATTCACAAATTTCGATGCTGCTTTAGGTGTACTAGCTTCAGGCTTTGGTTGAGTATCAGTATTTGGTTTTTGTTCAGTGCTTGTTGCAGGTGTTTCTGGTGTTTTGGGTTCAGTGCCTTCTTTTGGTGCTACATCTGTTATCACCCCATCTTTTGTCTCTTTAGTACTATCTGCATTTGCAGATGCTTCCTTTGTATCAGTTTTTGTAGCATTGGTTTTAGCTGAGCTACATCCCACCATAGAAATCATTATTGCACCTATCATTAAAATTAACATTATTCCTTTTTTCATTTTACATTCCTCCATAAATTTATTTATTTTTGTTTATTTCTTTTATAGTTTTAATTACTTCAATACTTAATGCTTCAAGCTTTTCTTCATCAAGCTTTGTACTACTAAAGAAGCAATCTTTAAATATCTTTTCTATATCTCTTTCTGCGTTATAAATAGAATCTATTCTGCATTTCTTAAGAATAAGTTCTGCCTCCAGGTCATATTCATCCTCTAGCCCTGTTAGCTCTACTAAATCCATCAAATCATACTTATATAGCAGCTTGGATACTTTTTTTACATACTTATATTTCAAATTCCATCACCTCAAATTGTTATGACCCTCTTAAAACATGCTGTCATTCATAAAGTTATCAAAATCATTCTGAAACATGTCATTATTAAACTGCTCTTGCATATTCATTTGCTCATTCATGTCATTCATCATCTGCTCATTCTGCCTTATCATATCTTCATTCATTTGCTCCATAAATCTCCTCTGTTCTTCTTGCTGCATCCAATCCATATGATCTTGAAGCAATTGTTCTTGCGCTTCATATCCACTTGAATCACCATCCATTAAAGAACCTATCATATCAAAAAACTTTTTAAACATATTACATCTCTCCTTCAATCTTTACTATGGTTTTATTATAAATACCCTCTTGGACAAAAATTTGCACTTCTGCTATTCTGATAAAATAAAAAAACTCTGTCTATTTTCTAGACAGAGTTTTAGTTTCAATTCTATTTAATTTTTAGAGTGAAGGACTCATTGTTTGGTCCTCCAAAGCAAAAGATTTTAGATATTTTGAATGTTAATGAGTTAGCTGCTTTATAATTACTAAAATAGCACTTAAATTCAGCCTTTTCTCCTGAAACTATCTTATATCCATTAACACCACTTGATAGCATTGTCTGCATATCTAATGGAAACTTTGTACCATCATCTCCCATTACATAAATGTCATATAATGAAATATCAAAATCCTTACCATAATTATTCTGTATTGTTCCCTTTACTACAAGATTATTACCATCAACATTATATGAATTAACTGTTAGCACAGCTTTACCATCAAAAGCTGATGTTTGCGTTCCAACTGTTGCTTCACCATTTGTGTTTGTATTAGCCGGTGCTTGAGTTTGCTTTGAAGTTGTATCACTATTTGTATTAGTAGCTTGATTATTATTAGTACTTGTTGTAGGTGTATCCTGCTTAGTACTTTTGTTAGTGTTTATGTTATCATTTTTCTTACCTAAATTGTAAATTAGTGTTCCTCCTATAGCTAGTGCTATAACCACTACTACTGCCACAACTGGAATTATTACTTTGTTTTTTGATATTGGAGCTTTTTTATTAATCTTCTGATTTGTTTCTACTTTAACTGTATTATTTCTTGCTTGATTCTTATTTAAGTTGCTTTTGTATTCTTCTAAAACTCTAATTAATTCATCTACAGAACTATATCTATTTTCTTTTTTATAATCCATAGCTTTTTCGATAATATTTACTAGAACTTCATTAGTACTTCTTTTAAATCTTAGTTCTCCATTTGAATCGGGATTCATACCTTCAGTTATATAATAAAGCGTTGCACCTAATGAGTAAATATCACTTGTCCTATCGCAAGTTTCGCCTCTTAATTGCTCTGGAGAAGCATAATGAGGAGATGCTGCATATATTTTATTATCTTCTTTATTATTCTCAGCTCTTTCTGAAATACCAAAATCTATTAAATGAATATTTCTTTCATAATCTATCATTATGTTACTTGGCTTTAAATCTTTATATATTATTCCACCCTTAAAGTTATGTAAGTATTTAATAATTTCACAAAGTTCTATTCCTACTTTTATAACTTCTGATTCCTTCATTGGACCCATTTCTTTAATATTTTCTTCTAAGGTTTTTCCTTCAATATAATCCATAACTAAGTAATATGTATGATTATCTTGGATGATGTCATATATTCTTGGTATACCTATATGTCTTAAGGATAGTAGCATGTTCTTCTCATTTGCCACATCTAGCCTATCAATAATTTCATGTTTTATTTCTTTAACTGCAACTGTTAAATCAAGACGTTGATGATGAGCTTTAAACACTCTACAACTTCCCCCTCCTCCAACAAATTCTTGAAGAAGGCATGTCTCACCAATCACTTCCCCTACATTTGCATGTAATTTTTCTGAAGAAGGTTCAATATCATCTTTTTCTAGCATTCCAAGTTTACTTAATAATGTTCCTATTCCCCAATATACGTCTTTAGCTGCCTCATAATTTATAACTTCTTGCAGGGAGGTTTCAGTATTATGAGCTCCCATATTTCTATACCACTTTATTCTTCCCAATTTATACTCTTCATTCTGCTCAATTTTATAACCTTTTTCTTTAAGCTTTCGTACATTTGCTGGAAAATTATTTTGTTCCAATTCATCTTTTAATATATTTTCAATAACATATTCCATAATGCTTATAGCTTCAATAATTAATCCATTATAAGCCCTATTATCTCTATTTGGATTTAACTTTTTATTAAGCGATATCCACTTTCTTGTTACTTCATGCTTATTATTATATCTTTCTAAGGATTGTGCTTTAATTTCTTTGGTAGTTGGTCCCTTATTACTTCTATTCATTTGTCATTCCCCCTGCATAATATTCAAAACTTCGTTTAGCTGACTCTATCATCTCTTCTCTAAGTTCTTTTGGTTCTAATACTATGACTGAACTACCAAAAGATCTAAGCCAGCTTTTAAAACTATTTACCCCTATTATAATATCTTCATAAATAAAATAACCATCATACTCAGTAAGCTTCTTATTAAGCCTGTATTCTAAGTCTCTTTTAACTCTATAGATTACATTTGCTTCTTTCATAAATTTTATTTTAACCTTTATAGATTCCCCTTGCTCCATACCCCATATATTAGCTAAATATTGTTCTATATCAAAACCTTCTAAAGGCACAAAATTATTTTTTGTTTCTTTAATACTAAGAATTCTATCTATTCTATAATTTACAATTGTATTATTGTACTGCCCTACTACATAAAACAGATTTTCAAATTCATAAAATACGATACCTAATGGCTCTATAACAAATTCTTCAACCTTATTATTTCTAGTTTTATATTTTGCACATAAAGCTCTTTTATTTTCAGCTGCAATACTTATTTGAAATAGCTTGTATTTATAATCTTCTATATCATAGGTAGATTTGTTTATAATGCCTAAAAAATCTCCATCTCTTTTTTCACTCTTAGTTAGAATACTCTTATATAAATATTTTTCAAAATAATTGAGATTTAGAACTTTAGTATCCTCAGAGAAGTTTTCTATTGTCCATTTCAAATCCTCATAATTATCTAAGTGAGTTTCATATTCTTCCTCATTTTCTGGAGCTATATCTATTAAATATAACTCTGCATTATACCAAAGATTTTCTAAGTTATCTTTTATAACTTCTAGAGGCATTTTAGTCTTTTCATGGAGCTCTCTTATACTAGCACCCTCTTCACTATTAGCAATTATGGTTAGAAGCTTTAATATATCATTCATTACATTATTCATTTTTAATCTCCCCATAATTTAAAAGTATTTTCTCATAAGTTTTCCTCATAATTTCTTTAAGCTCTACTGGTTCTAGAACTTTACAATATGAACCAAAACTTCTAAGATATCTAGCGAAGTCATATATGCCATATAATTTATCACTATATATAAGCTTGTCTCCATCTTCAATTAGATTGCTGCTTTTTCTATGTTTATGTAGCCTTGTTACTTTTTCCTTTATGTTAAAAGTATTCACAAATTCAACCTTTACTTCATAAAACTCATCTAAGGATGCTCCAAACATTAAATCGAGTTTGTCCAAGGTTTCCTTATGATTAAAAAATTCATTTTCTAAATCAGAAGGAACAATTGATATTATTGTTTTAACATCAATAAAATATAACTTATCTTTTACCAGGCCTATAACATAACTCTTATCTTTTTCCCAATTATATAAAAAGGTAACAACTTGAATACTCTCTGTAAGCTCGCCTATTTTTGAATTATATGAAATTGTTATGGCCTTCTTCCTATAATTCAAGCTTTCAAATTGCCTAATTATATCTTTTGAAATTGCTTCCTCACTATACTTTCTACCAATGCAGTATATGTTATAGCTTGGATCTTCATAGTCTAACTGAGTCACTATTTTATTTTTTAAATTGTTAACTTCCTTATAAAAAGGCATGCTTACTTTATATATTTCACATAGTTCTATAAATTTAAATATATCCTCATCATTAGTAAAATAAAAACTATCTGTCACTATAGAAGTTCTATATTTATTATTTTCATCTAAGTAAATATATCTTTTTTCCTCGCAGCTCTTTATTGCTCTTTCGATAGTTTTTCTGCTAACGCTTTCCTCATCAAATAAACTTTTACTTATATTATCAACTAAACTTTTTCTATCAAAACATCCACTGTTTTCTGAAACAGTAAGCATAATTTTCATCATTCTAAGTTCTTGTTTATTTATAAGATTTCCCTTTAGTTTTTCTTCTTTTATAGCCTTATACCTTTTGTTCATAGGTATAATTTCAATCCCATATTCTCTAAGAAATCCAATATAGCTTTTTACACTTCTATCATTTATTTCAAGCTCTTCTTTAATTTCTTCAACTGTAAGGACTTCTCTTTCATTAAAAAGTGCAATAAGTTTATTAATTCTTCTCTCCTTAATCCCCAATGTTAAGTATTCCCTTTCTTCCATATCATTAACTTAATTAGACCATATTTGACATATTTAATTATACTTACTGACCTAACGATTGTACATAACTTTCAAACTTATTCTTTACTTAATATAAATAAAAAAATGCCAACTCTCTCTAAAATGGATCCTATGTGAAGGACATTTTACTCAAAGATTAGCATTTTTTATTTTTATTATAAAAATCTTTTAGATCTTCTTTTGATTCCAGCAGTAACTCAGCTTTTTTAACACCTTGTATTGCACCTTCTAACGCTAGTAATCTGTGAATACATGCTGATTCATCAATCTCTTGTATTTTAAGCCACGCCTTTTTTGCACCAATATCTTTTAATTCATCATAAGTAAATATACCTATTTCATTTAGCTGTCTTTCAACTTCTTTTCCTATGTTAGGTAATTTTGATAGTTCTCCCATACTGAGGCCTCCCTCTCAAGTTGGAATTTGTTTATATATTATTTCGTAACCAAAACTCTAATTTGTCCAAGTATTCCTTTTCAGTAAAATAGTGTTCAGCTCCATTCAATACTGTTAGATTAACTGAATGTGTATTTTTAAACTCATCTACAATTTCCTTCGGAGTTAACTTATCTTCTGATGGATATAAAATATAGGTTTGACACTTCCACCTATCTACTGGATGTTCCTTAGCGTATATTAAATAATCCCAATATAGAGTTTCTCCCATAGGCGTAGCAATTTCTTTTTCAGCTTTTAACTGCTCCTCAGTTATATTAAACCACTTCATCATATCAAAAATTAATCTCTCCATATTTAACACAGGGCATTGAAATAACGCCTTTTTTATATCCATATCATTATAAGCTAGAAGACTAAAATATACCCCTAAACTACACGCATATAAGTTAACATATTTCCACTTGTTTAATACATACTCTCTTATGCATTTTAAATCTTTTACTGCATTCCATGCCATAATAGGATAATCTTCATTTTTTCTTTCCCCATGCTCTGGCAAATCAAAACTTATTACTTGATATCCTCTTTGTATTGCAAATTCCGCAAAATGTTCAGCATTTTCTTTACGTCCCATTTTTCCATGAACATAAATGTATACTTTATCTGAAGCTGGTCCCCATATTAATACTGGTATTTTATCTATCAATTCTCTCTTTCTCTCTACCATAAGTTCCCCTCTTATTATTCAATTACTTTGGTATTAATATCTCTTCCATTAGCATATCTTTCTAGAAGATCTTTGCCATATTCTAAGTATTCTTCCATATTAGTTTTGCCACTAAAACAGAAAATGCAAATTAATATTTCGCTTACATTATCAGTTATCATAGCTCTCTCTGAATCACTTGTAGGGCTTCCAAAACTACCTAAAGAGTCCGCTAATACAGGAAGGTTTGCAATATTTATGTTTTCTTTACCGATACCTTTATATTGTTCCCCTTCTTTACCTATCACTAGGTTAATTGGGGAATGAAGATTTTTAATATTGTATGAACCAACTGGGAATTTTGATTTTATTGATATTAAATTATTTATATCTACAATATTATTTACCTTATACATTCCTTTTCCCTGAAGTATCCTTCTTAACAATGCTTCAGAAGATAGCCTATATTTACTAGGAACCTTACCTAGTTTTTTATATGTTTCTCTCCCATCTTTAATTCTAGATAAGGAGGCTAAGTCCTCAATTTTTATTTCTTTATTCAATACTTCACAATAATAATTAATTTCCTTCCATAACCCATCATCACTGCTTTGTACATTCACTTGTGCTTCAATGCAGCCTAACTTCACTTCAGGACAAATTTTCTTTAGTTCTTCGCTGATTTTAACCTCTATCATTATATATTCATGCTCCTTCTTCTGGGTTTAATATTGCATATACATAGGTGTCCCAATATATAGGATTCTTGTTCTCATCTTGATGAAAAGAAACATTTTTTCTAAAATGTGCTTCTCGCCTCATTCCAATCTTCTCTAACAGCTTCCAGGAAGGTATATTCTGAGGTGCACATTCTGCATAAATTCGATGAACTCCTTGTTTAAACATATATTCTATTGCGGCTTTGCTAGCATCACTTCCATAGCCCTTATGTTGATAGTTTTCATTTAATACATATCCAAGTTCTCTTGTATTAAAATCCCTCTTTCCTAAATAAATATTTCCAATAACCTTATGCTCTTTTTTTAACTCAATTGCATAGAACTCATCACTTTGTGCTCTGTATTCAATTTCTTTTCTTGCTTTCTCAGAAGTGAAATCTGGATATCCCTCAAATTCAGCCTTAACCCGTTGCAGCATATATTCACATAAATCAGTTTCGTCACTTAGCTCAAAATTGCGTATGATCAAATCCACAGTTTCAATTTTCATTTTTATATTCTCCTTTATTAGTTAATCTAATTTAAATGGTCACCTTGTTTGGTGGCTACCATATTGTTTTCTAATATTAAAAAGCAGCTGTATTACACTTTGATAATATGGTATAAATTCACCACTTTCTATCATCGAAAATATCTCTTCTTTAGAAGCCCATTTAACCTTCTGAACTTCTTCATACTGCAATGATAGTTTACTTAAATCAACCTCTTGTTCTATTAGATAAAAGTCATCAAATCCATCTTCAAAGTTGATAGTAATATGCGGTCTAATATTTTTCAAATCTACTTTAAGTCCAATTTCCTCAAACAATTCTCTTTCAGCTGCAGATTGACTTGTATCGCCTTTTATAGCACTTCCGCCTACTGTTATGTCCCACATATTTGACCAACCTTCTTTGAAGGGTTGTCTTTGTTGAATTAGCATTTCACCCTTAGAATTAAAAATACATATATGCACTACTAAATGATAATCATCTTTTTCAAAAGGTTCTCCACGGACCATAGTTTTATCAGTTTTATTTCGATTAATATCGTATACATCCCAAAGTTCCATATTCACACCTCACTAAATACATATCTTCTAATTATAACATATTTTGTAAATACAATATTGCTTATAGTTCGGTTCACTGTATAAATATAAAGTGTAATGCTAACTTTTTTATTATAATAATTAAAATGCTTCTTTATTTTCTAACTCTAAAACTTTTCTAAGTGCATCATTGGTTCCATTTTCATATATTCCACCATGATAACATATAATTCGTTTAATATCGTAGTTCAAAAATTTCTCAACAGATTTTTTAGCTTCTTTTAGATCTAAGGTATATTGAGGCAATGCAATAGCAAGCTCTCCATTTTCTATAACTAAAGCATCTCCGGTTATTAAAGATTTACTTTCTTTATGATAAATAGATATATGTCCAGGCATATGTCCTGGTGTAGCTATTATTTCAATTCCTGCACACCAATCGAAATAATTTTTATCTTTCAACTTTATATCCACATTACAGCTTTCTATGGATTTAAGCATTTTATGAAAATAATCAGCTTCTACCTTCTCATGTTCTGATAAAAAATCATATATATTTTCCGCTTGTTGTAATCTTAATGATTTTTTACTTCCATCAATATATTGAGCATCTTCTTCAGATGCTAATACTTCTAGTTTAGGATATTTTCTTTTGAATTCTGCTAAAGCCCCCATGTGGTCATAATCGTGATGTGTAATAATTATTTTAGATAATTTTTTTATATTAATATTTTTCGCTAATGCAGTTTCTTCTATTAAGCTTAAAAAGTTAGGGTATCAGCAATCAATTAATATCATTTCATTCTCATCTTCTAATATAACTGGGTATATAGTGCTACTTTGTCCTGAAAAATCAAAAGATATATCTAATACATTTATTTTACTCATTTTAAATCCTCCTAATAAAGTTTCAATTATAAGAAATAGTATCATATTTAGAAATAATATAGTTAGTTCTTATATATTTCTGCATTAATTATGCACCTATATTATCTTCAAATATGTTCACTTTCAACTTCATATACTATTAATTTCATAGTTTGATATAGATTTTAAAAGCAAAGAAAAAAGCACCCATCCGATGAAGAATAGCGCTTCTCTCTTAATTAAATCTCTATTTAAAGTTTTAACCTCAATAATATAATTCTTTATAACTATTTTTCCTTAACAGGAATCCAAATTTCACTATAGTAGTTTTCGTCTCGAATACCTTGTGGATAATCATCCGAATCGGTATACATTTCAATATTATAACCTGCTGCAATTTCATAATCCTTGCAGTTAGGCAACCATTCTGTGAATATTCTCCTGTTCACATCCTGCATAGATTTCTGGATTGGACCCTTGCATGCAAAAACAGCCCATGTGTATTTAGGTATAACCTTTGTAACAAAACCTTTAGGTATTTCTACAGACGGATTATAATTGTCTGCAATCAAATATTCGAACTCATCTGAACCCATACTTTCATCAATGTTTACTCCATACATTCCGCATAGAAAATTCCCTTCTCCTTTTTGAAAATTCTCTGCCCAAAACTGAGGTATTTCTTTAATTGCATTATCATATTTAAATTTTTTAGACAATCCTATGATAGTAAACGAATCTTTCTTAACAATTTTGTAATCCATAATATAACCGCCTTCCAATAAAAATTTGATTTTCAGCGGAGCAAATGATTTAATCATAGCTCCATCTTTTCGAACAGCAGTAGGTGTTACACCATGAAATCTAGTAAAAGCTTTTGTAAAACTATCTGGCGAAGAGTAGCCATATTTAAGCGCAATATCAATGATTTTTTTATCAGTAGAAACAAGCTCACTGCCGGCAAGTGTAAGCTTGCGTTGTCTGATGTACTCCCCCACCGTAAAACCACAAAGCATTGTAAATCCTTTTTGGAAGTAGAAAGGAGACATAAATATTCTTTCTGAAATATCTTTTATTGTGATTTCTTCAATAATATTCTCCTCAATATAGTTTATAGCTTCGCCAATTCCTTCAATCCACTCCATAATCATCACCCCTGTCTGTACATTTATCTTATCTCTTTTCAGGAGATTGTTCCCGACTTTTAATGCTATGTTTTGTCTTGTCTCAAAGATTATCAAATAGCATGTACATTATATTACTACTTGTCTATTACCCAAGTTTGTTCCCAAATTCATTGTACCATATTTTGTAATCATAGTATTATTTATGGTTTTGATATCGATGTTAAAAACAAAGAAAAAAGCACCCATCCTACAAAGTGAAGTGCACCCCAAATGTTAGACATATGATATAATCATATTTAACATTTGGAGGTGTATTTTTTATGAGTAGATATTCTGTTGAATTGAAGATAAAAGCAATTGAAGACTGGAGAAAGCGTGAAATTTCCATAGCAGAAATTATA